>JADFHU010000060.1 GCA_022567055.1 Planctomycetota bacterium | reverse complement strand
GCCAGTGGAGGTCAGGCAATATGGAATGGTTTTTACATTGGCTCACCCTCATGCATGCCCTCGCGCGGGGCCCTGCTCACGGGACGGCACCCGCTGCGCAACGGCCTTAACGAACAACTCTACCAGATCGACGAGCGCGAGCAGGCTCTCGACAACGGGAGGCCCGAAGAAAGATGAAAGATCCAAACGCGGGTACGCCCGGAGACAGCACCCTATGGTCCGCCGCTGTTTTCACAGCCATCATCGCCGGTCTCGTGACGGCTCAGGTGCCGGAATCGGCGTTCGACCGAGATCCCTGGCCCACTGCCAAGCAAGGGCCGTTGAAGGTATTTATTCTGGCCGGTCAGTCCAATATGCAGGGCCACGCGGCCCTGCGCACGCTGGAATACCTGATCTACAACCGACTGGGTGCCGGTGGGAAGCGCGGCGCATTTCAGGCGGCCCAACAGGCCGTGGCCGACCTGCCGGAGTTTCAAGGCAATGTCACTTGCGTCAAGACCTGTGAGTTCTGGGAGCCCGAGGTGGCGGCGATGGTCGATCAGAGCGTTCATAAGGGAACCGATTGGTCAAGGTTTTACAATGTTGGATCGAACCGGGGATATCACTACTTGGGCAGTGGCCGCATCTATACGCGGATGGGCAAGGCTTTCGCCGAAGCGATGCTGAAACTGCAAGAGGATCAACAATAAACAGCTGCGCCCCGAGGAGTCCGGATATGCTTAGAACTGGTTTCAACGTTTGGATGTGCTTCGTGGCGGCGATTATCTGCCTCGGCACGTTGCCCTCGGCCTGTGCCCAGCAAGCTGCGACCCCCCGTCCCCCCAACATCTTGTTCATCATGATCGACGATTTGGGCTGGACCGATCTCCATTGCCAGGGCAACGCTCTACTGGAGACCCCGAACATCGATCGTCTGGCCACGCAAGGCATGCGCTTCACCGACGCCTATGCGGCTGCACCGGTGTGTTCCCCGACACGGGCAGCGATCATGACCGGCCTTTCACCGGCGCGACTCGCGATCACCAATCATATCCCCGACCAGAAGCGATTCCAACCGGACAACGCAACGCTGCGCTCGGCCGAGACGGTCAACTTTCTGGCGTTGGACTATGTCACCATCGCCGAGCATCTTAAGCGGGCCGGTTATGCCAATGCGTTTATCGGCAAGTGGCATCTTTCGGGCACGCGGAGCGAAATGAAAACTGCCGAGCCCAAGCGGCGTCCCGAGTTCCAGGGATTCGATCGTAATGTTGGCGGGTGCTGCTATGGGGGGCCGCCCAGCTATTTCGAGCCCTATGGCATTCCCAGCATCGAGGCCCGACAAGACGGCGCATACCTGACCGATCGTTTGGCGGATGAAACCATCGACTTCATCCGCAAACATCGGGACCGACCCTTCTTCATCGCCCTGTGGAACTATACGGTGCATTGGCCCATGCAGGCGCCGCAGCCCCTGATCGATAAGTACAGCTCTCGTACCGGGCTCAAGGATACTCGCTACGCCGCCATGATCGAGGCCATGGACGGGGCCGTAGGTCGCATATTGAAGGCCCTGGACGAACTTGAACTCGCGGAAGAGACGCTCGTTGTCTTTACCTCCGACAACGGTGCCTTCGGCGGCGTGACCGATCTGACGCCGCTACGGGCTGCGAAAGGATACCTGTACGAGGGCGGCATCCGCGTGCCGCTGATCGTCCGATGGCCCGGCCACATTGAACCTGGCTCGATCTGCAGGACACCGGTGATCAGCATGGATTTCTACCCGACCCTATTGGAGGTCGCCGGTATTCAAAGGCAACCCCACGAACCGCTCGACGGTGAGAGCCTGCTGCCCTTGTTCAAACAGACGGGACCCTTGCGGCGAACGGCCATTTACTTCCACTACCCGAACTACGCCTTTCACCGCGGCAACCGTCTGGGCGGGGCCATCCGTATGGGTGACTACAAGCTTATTGAACGGTATGAGGACGGATCGGTGGAACTCTACAATCTGGCAGAGGACATCGGCGAGCAGGAGGATCTGTCCAAGCAAAAGCCAGACCTGGCCCGAGAGATGAAAGCTCAGCTCGACCGGTGGCTTCGAGAAACCGGCGCCAAGATGCCGAAGCCAGTAATCAGTAGTCAGTAGTCGGTTTGGGCCGCCACTGATTACTTGATTACTGATCACTGATTACCCTGCCCTTCAGGCTTGTTTTCTCTTGATTCACTGTATTCCCAGTGGTATCCTCGTTTTCGTAGGCTGAAGACAGACGTAGTCGCAGGACCCGTTTTCCCACACGCTCGAGCGGTGTTCCTTGAAGAAAGTGTCAGATAATGATCCGATTGATCCTCTTTATTGCCCTGCTCGCCTCTGCCGGTGTCGCTGGCGGGGAACGCATTGAATTCCATCGGGACATCCGCCCGATTCTCGCCGATCGCTGTTTTCAGTGTCATGGTCCCAATGAGAAGGATCGTAAGAGCCACTTGCGGCTTGATCAGGCCGAGGGTGAAGAGGGAGCCTATCGTACGCTTAAAGGAAAAACGGCCCTGAAGCCGAGAAACCTCGAGGACAGCGAACTCTGGTATCGCATCACGACTGAAAACCAAGATGACGCCATGCCTCCTGCCGAATCGCACAAAAAGGCACTCAGCGGCGCAGAGAAGCAACGCTTCAAGCAATGGATCCTCGAAGGTGCCCAATACCAGGATTTCTGGGCATTCATTCCACCGCACCCCTCCCCTCCACCCCAGGTGAAAGACGCGTCGTGGAGAGAGGGGACCATCGATCCTCGCGTGATGGCCCACCTCGAAAAGAAGGGGCTCAAGCCCAAGGGCGAGGCAGACAAACGCACGCTGATCCGCCGCCTCACCTTTGACCTGACGGGACTGCCGCCCTCGCTGAAGGAGATCGAGGCATTTCTTGAGGATTCCTCTGCGGGGGCCTACGTCGCTTTGGTGGATCGCCTCCTCAGCAAACAGTCCTATGGCGAACACATGGCCCGCTATTGGGCCGACCTGGTGCGTTTGGCCGACACCAATGGTATGCACAAGGACTTTCCTCGTGATTTTTCGACTTACCGCTCCTGGCTGATTCGAGCCTTCAATGACAACTTGAGGTTCGATGAGTTCGTCAAGTATCAAGTAGCGGGTGACCTCTACCCGGAGGCAAGCCGAGACCAGATGATCGCATCGGGATTCAACCGGCTCCACCTCATTATCGACAGAGGCACCGCACTTCCCGAGGAAAGTCACCACAAGAACGTGCTGGATCGGGTGGCGGCATTTGGCACGACCTTCCTGGGCTTGACGCTTCAGTGCGCCCAATGTCACGACCATAAGTATGATCCCATAAGTCAAAAAGAGTACTACCAATTGTACGCGTTCTTTAACAACTTTGACGGCGAGCCGGAGACCGGCAAGGTCGACAAGGGCTGGCGGCAGGCACCCTTCATCATGCTCACGACGCCAGAGCAGGACGAGACGCTGGCAGCGCTGAGAGCGGATGAGGATGCCGCAAATGCCGAAGTCAAGAAGATGCGGGCAGCGGAAAAACAAGCTCAGACATGGCCCAAACTCGAAAAAGCATCGGTTCCCTGGATCTGGAATGACAAGGACTTGAATTCTAAAACGGTGGAGTTCAGCAAGACGCTTACCCTCAAACAGAAACCCGAGTGGGCCCTCGTGCGTTACGCCTCCATGGGTGAAGTTGAGGTGACGGTCAACGGTAAGACGCTTGGCCGAGCGTTCGCGTGGGATCGTGGTTTGAAAGTTGAGCTGAGCGCGCTGTTGAAACCGGGTGACAACCAAATCCATGCCAGGGCAAAAGGGGCAAGGGGTTTTGCCTTTGAGCTACAGTACAAAGTCACCGGACAGGAGTTCACGCTGGCGTCGGGTCCCGCATGGCAGGCCAGGGGTGACAAGAGTGACAAGGGTGAACCGTGGCAGCCGGCAATGGAGGTTCACAACGCCAAGTACAGGGAGGGCTGGTCTGAAAGAACAAAATCACCGAAATTAATGGACTCGGAGGCACAGCTAGCACAGGCCAAGAAGAGCAGAGACAAGCTACTCGTCAAGATCCCCGCCGCGATGGTCATGCGGGATAGAGCCAAACCCAAGCGCACACACGTATTGATTCGAGGCGCCTACGACGCGCCGGGCGAGCAGGTTCAACGCAACACGCCTGCCTTCCTGCCTGCTTTAAAGAAGAAGGAGGGTTTCTATACACGGATGGACTTGGCCGAGTGGCTGGTTGCCGAGGATCACCCCCTCACGGCGCGGGTGGCCGTGAATCGCTTCTGGCAGCAATTCTTCGGCGTCGGGCTGGTCAAGACCTCAGAGGACTTTGGCGCCCAGGGAGAATGGCCCAGCCATCCCGAGTTGCTGGACGCTCTCTCGGTAAGGTTCATGGCCACCGACTGGAACGTGAAGAAGCTGGTCCGCGGGATCGTGCTTTCGAAAGCCTATCGCCAGATTTCCGACGGGACGCCTGAAGAATTCCTGCGCGACCCCGAAAATCGCGACCTGGCCCGCGGATCCCGTTATCGCATGGACGCCGAAATGATCCGCGATCAGATTCTCTTCCTGAGCGGCAGACTGAATACGACGATGTACGGCAAGAGCGTCAAGCCACCTCAACCGCCTGGATTATGGAAAGCCGTGAGTATGGCTGCCCCGTTGACCTATGTCCCGGACACAGGGGACAAGATTTACAGGCGAAGCTTCTACACCTACTGGCGCCGCGGCATGCCGCCGCCGCAGATGACGATCATGAACGCACCCTCTCGCGAGTTTTGCCTGGCCCGACGCGAGCGGACCAACACACCTCTGCAGGCGCTGTTGCTCATGAATGAGCCGGAATTCTTCAAGGCGGCCAAGGCCTGCGCAGAGAACACGCTCAAGGAAGCCCAGGGCGATCCCAGCAGGGGCTTGAGTCTCCTGTACGAGAAGGTCACGTCTCATAGGCCCGATCAGGAGCGACTCCGGCTCCTGGAAGACACGTTAGAGGGATTTCGTGAACTCTACAGAAGCGACAGGGCCCTGACGGAGTCTCTGCTTCCCGAACTCAAAAAGGCCGATCTCGAACCAAGGGCGAACTTGGCCGCATGGACCATGGTGACTCACGGTCTATTCAATCTCGAGCTCGCAAAGGTGAAACGATGATGACAAACCCCTTTCAACAGTTTTGCGATGTTCAAAACCGTCGCCAGTTTATAAAGAACGCGAGTATCGGCCTAGGCGCCGCGGTGGTCAGCAGCATGACCGGCCCCCTGTCGGCCGCACCGCCGCGTGGCCTGCATCATGCACCCAAGGCCAAGCGGGTCATCTTCCTTTTTATGGCCGGTGCACCGAGCCAACTGGACCTGTTTGACTACAAGCCGGACCTGGAAAAACTGCACGGCCAACCTCTCCCGAAAGAAATAAGCCGTGGCCAGCGTGTCACCACCATGACACGGGGCAAGGAACAGGTGATCTGTGCGTCCGTCTTCAAGTTTGCCCGCAAGGGCAAGAACGGCATCTACTGGAGCGAGTTGTTGCCCCATATCTCTTCCATGGCGGATGACATCTGCCTGATCAAGTCCACCCATACCGAGGCGATCAATCACGATCCGGCCAAGACCTTCTTCTGTACCGGTGCCGAAATACCCGGCAAGGCCAGCATGGGCGCCTGGCTGAGCTATGGGCTGGGTACGATGAACAGAGACCTGCCGGAGTTTATCGTGCTGACATCGGCCTTCTGGTCGGGAAAGGTCAACGTCCAGGCGCTCTACAGCCGTCTCTGGGGCTCCGGCTTTCTTCCTTCGCAACATCAGGGCATCGCCTTTCAGTCGGTGGGCGACCCCGTGCCCTTTCTCTCCAACCCCGCGGGCGTCAACCGCAAGGCCCGCCACCAGATGCTCGACTTCGTGGCGAAGGTCAACCAGGAGCAACAGGTCCTCACCGGGGACCCCGAGATCCAGACCTCCATCGCTCAGCAGGAGATGGCCTTCCGCATGCAGATGTCTGTGCCCGAACTCACGGACTTGAGCACTGAACCCCAGGCCATCATGGACATGTATGGTCCCGAGGTCCACAAGACCGGCTCCTTTGCCCGCAACTGCCTGCTGGCGCGGCGCATGGCGGAGCGTGACGTGCGCTTCATTCAGCTCTTTCATCGCGGTTGGGATCACCACACCGCGCTGCCCAAGCACTTGCGGGGACAGGCCAGGGATGTGGACCAGCCCATCGCCGCCCTGCTGAAAGACCTCAAGCAACGCGGCCTGCTAAATGAGACCCTCGTCGTATTCGCCGGAGAATTCGGACGCACCACCTATGCCCAAGGATCGAGGGACCGCGAGAACTACGGGCGTGACCATCACCCCCGCTGCTTCACGACCTGGATGGCGGGCGGCGGCATCAAGGGTGGCATCAGCTACGGTGAGACCGACGACTTCTGCTATAACATTGCCAAAGACCCGGTCCACATCCGCGACTTTCACGCCACCATGCTGCATCAGCTCGGCATCGATCACAATCGCCTGGCCTTCCCCTACCAAGGACTGGATCAACGGCTGACCGGTGTAGAGGAGAGTCGTGTGATCAAAGAAATCTTGAGTTGAGGCTGTGACACAGCTTTACGTTCACTGCCTGCAGAGTGGAGGTCATGAGCATGAACGCTTTTCCCTCTTTTCGCATTCCATTAGCCAGACACGCCCTGTCACTCGCATTGACGGTGGCCATCATCATGAGTACATCCGGGGCCATCGCGAATGCAGCCTTTGATCTGACCTTGCGCGGCCTCGCCCAAACGGCGGACGGCTCGTGGCAACGGACAGTCAGTAGAGAACAGTGGCAACCGAAAGAGACGGCGGTCGTCATCTGCGACATGTGGGATTACCACCACTGCCGCAACGCGACGCTGCGCGTGGGCGAGATGGCCCCACGTATGGACCGGGTCGTCGCGGCGATGCGCAGGCAGGGCGCGTTGGTCGTCCATGCGCCGAGCAGTTGCATGGAGTTCTATCAAGATCATCCCGCCCGCTTACGAGCCCAGGCGGCACCGGCCGCGCAGAACAAGCCAGAAGACATCAATCGCTGGTGTAACGATATCCCAGGCGAGGAGATGGACCTCTATCCAATCGATCAGAGCGACGGCGGGGAAGATGACGCCCCCCTGCTTCACGAGCAGTGGGCGGCCTACTTGACCTCCATCGGACGACGGGCGGGGGCACCCTGGAAGCGCCAGATCGATACCCTCACGGTCGACGCCGATCGTGACATCATCAGCGACCAGGGTGACGAGATATGGAACGTGATGGAGCAACGTGGCATCAAGAACGTCGTACTGGTAGGGGTACACACGAACATGTGCGTCCTGGGACGCCCCTTCGGACTGCGTCAGATGTCGAAGAACGGCCGCAACGTCGCCCTGATGCGTGACATGACCGACACCATGTATAACCCGGCACGCAGACCCTACGTCGCCCACTATCGAGGCACGGACCTGATCGTCGAGCACATCGAGAAGTATGTTGCCCCAACGATCACCAGTGACCAGATCATCGGCGGGGAGCCCTTTGCGTTCAAGTGGGATGTGCCGACAAAAGTGGTCATCGCGATCGCCGAGCCGGAATACCAGACCTGGGAGACGCTGCCGGCGCTGGCCAAGAAGATCTGGACCCGGCAGCGCGGCTATGAAGTGACAGTTGTCATAGGCGACGCCCAGAAGCACGATATTCCCGGGCTCGCCGAGGCCTTGAAGGATGCGGATGTGCTGGTGTTGAGCGCACGCAGACAGGCCTTGCCCAAGGACCAGGTGCAGGCGATTCGCGACTACCTCGCTGCGGGTAACCCTTTGCTCGCCATCCGCACATCGAGCCATGCCTTCGCCGCGCGGGGCAAGGGTCCGAAGAATCACGTCGAATGGCCCGAATTCGATCCGCAGGTACTCGGTGGAAATTACCACGGCCATTACGGGAACCATGATCCGTCTGAAATCACCGCGGTCGAAGGAGCGACCGAGCATCCGATCCTGGCCGGCGTCACACTACCCTTCTCGTCCAAAGGCAGCTTGTATAAGAACCATCCGCTGGCTCAGAACGCCACGCCTCTGCTGATGGGTACCATCGAAGGTGACCGCTCCGAGCCGGTCGCCTGGACCCATAGTTTCGGTGAAAGCAAGGTGTTTTACACCTCGCTGGGTCATGAGAGCGATTTCCAGCAGCCGGCCTTCGAGAAGCTCTTGTGGAATGCCATGGAGTGGATGCGCGTCTTGCCGAGTGATCTGCCAGAGGCGGAACTCATAAGCACGACACCCAAGCACGCTAGACGAACGGCCCTCTAACGAATCCACGTCCTCTCCCTACCCTCAAGCGTAAGGTCGCAGGTTAAGCCACCAGGGCAGCATCGGAGGCTCTTTCAAAAACAATCTCGCGCAAAGACGCCAAGACGCAAAGTTTTTTGTCTTCTTTTTGTTTATTAGATTTCCTTGGCGTCTTGGCGCGCGTTCATAGTGCGTCAGCATTCTTCCAAACGATTGACGGCCCGCGTGATGCCATCCTTCATCAGAGCCTCGCCGAAATTCAGGAGGAAACCAAGCTTCAACCCAGTCAGACGTAGATACGTCTGAATCTGCTTCTTATGCGCGGGGATTACCTTTTCCACGGACTTTAATTCCAGAATGACCTTTCCCTCTATCACGATATCCGCCTTGAAGCCTTCATCGAAGTGCAGGCCTTTGTAGCGTATGGGGATAGGGACCTGACGTTTCACCCCTAGTCCCCTTTCTGCTAGCTCATGAGCCAACACAACCTCATACACAGTCTCTAATAGCCCCGGCCCCAGCGCTCGGTGCACAGCGATCGCAGCATCCACCGTAACTTTCCCTATCTCGTTTTCAGTCATTAAGATTAGCACTCGATGGCCCGCAAACTCTCCAAGGCGCAAGGTTTTTTTGTCTTCTCTTTGTTTCTAGTTCTCCTTTGCGTCTTGGCGTCTTGAGTGAGCAAAGCGAACGGGCGCCCGATTAGATTTAGGTAGCGGCCGGAGGCCGCTCTAAACAAAGATCCTCAAATGATCTCCCTAATTGGCATTCCTTCGACAAAGGTGAGTCGCTCATCCCGTCCCAGATGGGGGTAGGTCAGTTTGTGTTGATCGAGGCCCAGTTGATGCAGGATCGTGGTGTGCACGTCGCGGAAATGATAGGGTCTTTCCACGGCCCGCAGTCCGATGGCGTCCGTGGCCCCCACGACTTGACCGCCTCTAATGCCACCTCCGGCCATCCACATGGTAAAGCCAAGGTTGTGGTGATCTCGGCCTCGGCCGGATTGCGCCTCGGGAGATCGGCCGAATTCGCCTCCCCAGAGGACCAGGGTCGAATCCAGGAGCCCCCGCCGTTTGAGATCCTTCAATAGCCCGGCCACGGGTTGATCCGTTTGCCTTGCCATGCGCAGGTGGTTCTCTTCGATGTCGTCGTGAGCATCCCAGGTCAGCTTCCCCGATCCCCCGCCGGACACGACGCAGATGAAGCGCACGCCATTTTCAACCAGCCGGCGAGCCATGAGACAGCGACGGCCATAGTCGTGGGTAGGTTCGTTCCCGACGCCGTAGAGGTCCAGGGTCTCCTGTGGCTCGGTTGAGAGGTCCAGTACACCGGGCGCCTCGGTCTGCATCTTGAAGGCCAAATCGTAGGCGTTGATTCTGGCGGAAAACTCGTGATCCTCGGCGCCGAGATTCGCGGTGTTCAGATCGCGGATCAGTCTCAGCGTCCGTTTGCGCTCCTGCATCGAGATGCCCTCGGGCAAGTCCAGATTCAACACCGGTTTTTCGCCGGAGCGAAACATGGTGGGCTGATAGTTGGCCGGCAAAAACCCCTGAGCGTACATGGGCTGACCGGCCGGCAAGGCCCCATCCGGGTCGGGCATGACGACGTAGGCGGGCAGGGAATCCGACTCCGAACCCAGCCCATAGGTGAGCCAGGATCCCATGCTGGGCGCCCCGGGCACGATGCGACCGGTGAAGAGTTCATACTGTGCCGCGGAGTGGACCACGCTGTCACCGTAGCAGGAGCGAATAACGGCCAGGTCATCCACGCAGGTGGCGATATGGGGAAACAGATCAGACACTTCGATCCCGCTCTGTCCATACTTGCGGAAGGTACGGTGGGTCCCAAGCAGTTTTGCGTCCTTTTTGACGAACTGATACTTTGCCTCGCCGAACTCCGCGGGTCTTTTTTGTCCACTCAGCTTGTTCAGCAAGGGCTTGGGGTCGAAGGATTCGAGGTGACTCGGCCCCCCCGCCATGTAGAGAAAAATGACGGACCGCGCCTTCGCCGGCAAATGAGGGGCTCGGGGTGCTAAAGCATGGGGGGGATTGCGACCCTCTTCGGCGTGAAGCAGGGAAGCCAGCGCCAGTCCGCCGAAGCCACAGAAGGCATCGCGAATGAACTCCCGACGGGTTCGGGTCGGGCGGCTATGGGGGAAGGGTCGTTCAGAGTACATAGAGAAAGGCGTTCAGGTTAAAGAGTGCCAGGGTGAATTCGCGCAAGGACTGTTCGCGCAGAAACTCGAGGGCCAATTCGGATTCTTGGCCAGAGGGTTTTCGACCGGCGATCAGCCGCCAGGCCCTCTCGATTTGCTGCTGAGAATCGTCGCCGACTTCTTCTCTCAGCCGGTCCGCAAGGACCTCGGCCAACTCGTTGGACATACGGCCATTCAAAAGCTCCAATGCCTGCGGCGCATGGGTGCTGGATTCTCTTTTGGGGCAGCTATTTTGCAAGGTCGGTTGATCGAAGACTTCCAAGAAGGGTATTCTCAGATTGCGTTTCGCGATCAAGTAGACGGAGCGCCGGTCATGCTGCCGAATATCCTCCGTCACCGTCCACTGGCTGGGTTTATAGAGTAGCTTGACCATCTCCGCCTCCACCGGCACCGTCACGCTCTTGCCATACATCTGCCTGTTCAAACGGCCTGCGGCCACCAACAGTGCATCGCGAATCTCCTCGGCCCGCAGACGACGACGATTGAAGCGCCACAGCAGCCGATTCATCGGGTCTATTTCCCGGGCGAGGTCTGACAGCCGCGTCTGGGAGGATTGCCGATAGGTCTTACTGAGCATCATCAAGCGATGCAGGGGTTTCAATCGCCAACCGGACTCGACCAGTCGAACCGCCAGATGGTCCAGCAGTTGAGGATGGGTGGGCAGCTCGCCGTTTTTGCCGAAGTCATTGGGCGTATTGACGATGCCATTGCCAAAGTGCTTGAGCCAGAGACGATTCACCAACACGCGAGCGGTGAGTGGATTCCCTGAGTAGGTGATCCATTTGGCCAGCGCGGTTCTGGGGGCAGGGTGATCCTGCGTTCGAACCAAACGTTCGTCCGCAGTCAACACGCGCGGAGGACGCATCTGCACGCGATTTCCTTTGCGCTCCCAGACGCCTCGTTCGAGAACATGAATGTCCGTGCGGGTTCCAAAATTATTCTCAATCGTCGTGACGGTTGGCAGAGGCGGTGGCAGTAGCCTTTGAAGCGCGCCGATCTTGTCTCGCAACGGACCCTGTGCCGCCTTGTCACCGTCTGACTCCTTCAACTGCTCTAGCTGTCGGCGCAGTGCTGCAATCTGACCGCTCAGCGCTTCGGTCGCCTTGTGCCACTGATCTCTCTTGTCCTGCGGCGCGATCGCTTCGTTGTGCTCTCTGGAGGCACCCAGATAGGCTTGCAGAGAATAGTAATCTTCCTGGGTGATGGGATCGAACTTGTGGTCATGGCAGCGAGCACAACCCATCGTCAGACCGAGAAATGCGGAACCGATGATATCCGTACGTTCGATCAAGACCTCATTGCGACTCACCGCGACGGCTTGATTGCCGGCATTGCGCCGCACCGGGCCAAAGCGATGAAATCCGGCTGCGATCAACTGCTCATACTCCACCGGTTGAATCTCATCCCCCGCGAGTTGCTCCCGGATGAACAGATCGAAGGGCTTGTCTTCATTGAAGGAACGGATGACATAGTCCCGAAAGCGCCAGGCGCCCGGCAGTTCCCGGTCATATTCGAATCCCTCGGACTCCGCATAGCGAACGACATCCAGCCACATCTGCCCCCATTTCTCTCCATAGTGGGGGCTCTCGAGCAACCGCTCAACTAGACGCTCGTATGCATCGGGGGCATCGTCGTTCACGAAGGCATCGACTTCATCCGGTGTAGGGGGCAGTCCCAGCAGATCGAAGGTGGCGCGTCTGACCAGGTCTTCCCTGCTGGCGGCGGCCGAGGGACTCAAACCCCTCTCTTCGAGTTTCGCCAAAACAAACACATCGATCCAGTTCGCCGGCCAATCGGAGTCTTTCACCGCGGGGGGTTGGGCTTTTCGCGGCGGCTGAAACGCCCAATACCGGCGTGCTTCCTCATATTCGTCGGCGGTTCCTGTAGATAGAAAGCCAAGGAACAAACCAAGGAGAATCCACAGTATCTCTCCTCGGCGGGCAGGGTTGGTAGATCTGAATTTGGGACAGTCTGTTTGTGTCTTCACAGCAGATATCCGGAACGACGGGTCGGAGTGTCGATGTACCCGGCCACTCCTTTATTCGACAGGAATTCGGGTATTTGCCAACAAGGGAAATTGTACCGCCGTAGGGTGCATAAATTCAAGGGGTAATCAGTAATCAGTGTTCGGTAGGCCGTTTGGGCTAGTCGCGCAGTTGGTTTAGGGTATAGGCGGCGATCCTGGTCACCAGCGACTCACCATCTTCCGCTTCGATGTTGCGGGGCCGTAACTCGTAGATCCGGCCGGGGACCAGCCCTTCCAGCGTCAAGCGAACGGTCAGCCGATTCTCTGCAACCCTTACCTTGATGACTTTAGCCGGCGTCACGTCCATCTTGTCTGAGCCATATTCCCCGTGGTACTGGTAGAAATAGTGGATGAAGGGGTAGGCGGCGGGGTCGAGGGCAGTCTCTGGATTCACCGGCTTGGTGAACGTTAGGGCGAAGCCCTCCTTCGTGAGCTTCATGTCCAGGATGTCCATGCAGGTCTTGCCCGTCCACACCACCTGCTGGAGCCCCTCCCGCGTCCCCCACCCGCGCGAGGTCTGCGCGACGTAGAGGCTGCCATCGGGCGCGAAGGCCATGCGGTTGTTTGCCACCTCCAGACCCTCTCCTTCGAGGAAGATGAAACAGGCGCCCTGGTACACGCCGTTGACCTTTTCCAGTTTTGCGCGAAGGATACGGGGGTGCGTCCACTCTGCGATAAAGAGTTGGCCTGCATAGGGGCCAAACTTCCCCTTTGTCGTGTCGAATAGCGGCTGGGCCGTCGAACCCGCCATATCGTCCTGGGGAAACTGTATCGCGGGCATCTTACGGCGCCGGCGCAGCAGCTCGATGGGCGCGTCCACCGGGTCCATACCGAAGGATTCGTCCCAGTTCAGGCTGGAGGGATGGCCGTGAAACGCGCCGAAGGTCACATGTGTAAGGGCGACGTACCGACCCAGTCGCCCTGATTGTCTACGGCAAAGAGTTCCCCATCCGCATCGAGCACGATGCCATTGGGCTGACGAAAGCCACAGGCGAAGGGCGTCAGCGTGCCGTCAGGCCCGATCTTCACGATCCACCCACGGTACGACACGGGGGAATAGTGGCCTGTCGCGTTAACCTGGCCTGCTGCCGGATATTCCGAAACGCGGCCCCGGAGCGTGAGCGTCCCCCGGACGGGCTGCTTCGGCAATGCCCTGTTCCCAAACGACGTACTACCCAGAGAGACATAAGTGTTCCCCTGCGCATCCCGCAAGGGACC
>JADFHU010000647.1 GCA_022567055.1 Planctomycetota bacterium | reverse complement strand
AAACGAGCGTTTCTGTGTCTGGCAAGGAAGGCGAAGCAGGCCGTCCGAGGACGGTCGATGGAGCCTGACGCCGTCCAGGCGCAGAATAAGCCGTTTGAATGCAGAGTCATTTTGCGTAGGGGCTCTTGCGTGATCCTATGAATAGATCAGTCTAACCCATGCTGCGGTGTCTGGCACAGGCTATTGTCCTCTGTTGTGAGTGGAAAAAAGCTGAATGAATCTTGAACGGCTTGGTTTCAGCGGTTGGTATCAAGACAGAATCGATCCGTGCCAGGGCGAGAAGTTTGAGATTGCCCGAGTGACAACCGTGCACCGGGATGGCTATGTCATCGTGGGTGAGAAGGGGACGACCTCCGCCAAGAGCAGGGGAAAGCTCAAGTTCGCAGCGGATTCGGCGTTGGCGTTGCCGACCGTGGGGGATTGGGTCTACGTCAAATATCCTCGGGATGACTCATTCGCGGCGATTCAGGCGGTCTTCCCACGAAAAACTCTGTTGAAGAGGAAAACCGCCGGCAAGCGGGTCGAATTTCAGCTAATCGCGGCGAATATTGACGTGGCCTTGATCATCCAGTCCCTCGATGCCAACTATAATCTGAGGCGATTGGAACGATACCTGGTGATGGTCAACGAGAGCCATATTCAGCCGGTGGTGTCGCTGAGCAAACGGGACTTGGTCCATGCGGAGGAATTGGCTGAGAAGGTCGCGGAGACCCGGACCGTCATGCCGGAGGTGCGGATCGTCACCTTCAGCAATACCGAACGATCGGGCCTGGAGGAGATCGAAGCTCTGTTGAAGCCCGACCAGACCTACTGCCTGCTCGGTTCTTCCGGCGTCGGCAAGACGACGCTGCTGAACAACCTTCTGGGAGAGGAACGCCTGGAAACGCAGGCGGTTCGTGAAAAGGACGGCAAGGGAAGACATACGACGAGCGCGCGTGAACTCATCCTGTTGAAGAACGGCTCCTTGATCGTTGACACACCCGGTATGCGGGAGCTGGGGAACATCGATGTCGAAGTGGGCCTGTCGGAGACCTTCGATGACATAGAACTCCTGGCAACGCAGTGTCGCTTCCGTGACTGTTCCCACACCAAGGAGCAGGGCTGCGCCATATTGGCAGCGATCGAGAAACGCGAGATCTCCCTGGCACGTTACGACAATTATGAGAAGATGGCGAGACATGCCGCCCGCCACGAGGCGTCTCAGGCTGAAAAACGTCGAAGTGACAAGAAATCCGGAAGATTCTACAAGACAGTCATGAAGCACAACGTCAAGAAGAGGTGGTCTTAGATCTGTCGAACGAAATGGAGGCGAATGTGATCGAGCGTCATATTTCTATGGTCGCCCAAGAGTTGAGTATCGCCCCGGCGCAGGTGTTGGCTACCGCCGAGCTACTTGCGGACGATGCCACGGTTCCTTTCATCTCACGCTATAGAAAGGAAAAAACGGGTGGCCTGGACGAAGTGGCGATCACCGCCATCCGAGACCGCCTCGCCCAACTGGTGGATCTGGACGCACGACGTGAGACCATCCTGAAGTCCATCCGAGAGCAGGGCAAGCTGACACCGAAACTGCAGGCCGCCATAGAGGAGGCGTCGACCTTGGCCCTGCTGGAAGACCTCTATCTGCCCTACAAACCCAAGCGCAGAACCCGGGCCACCATTGCCGTTGAGAAGGGATTGGAACCTCTGGCCGTGGCGATGTGGGAACAGCGAGAAGACTGGGATCCGGCGCAGGAGGCGGAGGCCTTTGTCGATGCTGAAAAGGGTGTCGAGACGGTGGAGGACGCGCTGGCCGGGACTCGGGACATTGTGGCCGAGTGGGTCAACGAAGATCAGCAGGCTCGGGCCTGCATGCGCGTCTACTTCACTCAGCATGGGCAGTATCAGTGTCGGGCCATCAAGGGCAAGGAAGAGGTGGGGTTCAAGTACGAAAACTATTTCGATTGGCAAGAGCCTCTCGCGAAGTCCCCCTCCCACCGCATTCTCGCCATGCGCCGTGGGGAGAAGGAGGGATTTCTCAGACTGAGAATCGTCGCGCCGCCAGAGGAGGCCCTCTCTCTGTTGGAGGCACTCTTTGTCAAGGGCCGTAGCCCCGCCGCCGAGCAAGTCAAATTGGCCGTCGCAGACGGCTACCAGCGGCTGTTGGCACCGTCGATCGAGACGGAGATTCGCCTGGCAAGCAAGAAACAGGCCGATCGGGACGCGATTAAAGTCTTTTCGGAGAATCTTCGCCAGTTACTCCTCGCGTCGCCCCTGGGCCCAAAGGCCATTCTGGCCATTGATCCGGGGTTCCGTACCGGATGTAAGGTGGTCAGTTTGGATCGCCAAGGACAGTTGCTGCACGACACGGTGATCTATCCCAGTCAAGGCGTCGGCAATGCCGAGAACGCCGCCCGAGTTCTGCGGGAGCTGGTCGAGCGTTTTGATATTGAGACAATAGCCATCGGCAATGGGACCGCCGGCCGAGAAACAGAGCGTTTCGTGAAGAAGCTCGATCTGGGTCGCAGCATTTCCGTGATCATGGTGAATGAGAGTGGTGCGTCCGTCTATTCCGCCTCCGAGGTGGCGCGCGGGGAATTCCCGGACAAGGACGTGACGGTGCGCGGCGCGGTTTCGATTGGTCGCCGCCTGTCCGACCCCCTAGCTGAACTGGTCAAGATCGATCCCAAGAGCATTGGTGTGGGCCAGTACCAACATGATGTGGATCAGGGACAGCTAAAGGAGGGACTTGACGATGTGGTCGTCAGTTGTGTGAACTCCGTGGGCGTGGAACTCAATACGGCCAGCAAGCAGCTCTTGACCTATGTGTCCGGGCTTGGCCCCCAGTTGGCGCAAAACATCGTCGACTATCGCAATGAACATGGCCCCTTTCAGTTGCTGACAGAGATTGAGAAGGTGCCGCGTCTGGGCGTCAAGGCCTTCGAACAGGCCGGTGGCTTCTTGCGCATTCGAGATGCCGCTCAGCCCTTGGACAACAGCGCCGTCCATCCGGAACGCTATGCCCTGGTGGACACCATGGCCCGCGATGCCGGGTGCACCGTGCGGGAATTGATCGCCGATGGGGCTCGGCGTGAGACGATCAAGCTGGATCGATACGTCACTGAAGAGGTGGGATTACCCACGCTCAACGACATCATGACGGAGTTGGCCAAGCCGGGACGCGATCCTCGGCCCCCCTTCGAACGGTTTGCGTTTACCGAGGGTGTGGAGTCGATTCAGGATGTCAAGGCGGGGATGGTTCTGCCGGGCATTGTCACCAACGTCACCGCCTTTGGGGCCTTCGTCGACATAGGCGTGCATCAGGAGGGTCTGGTCCATATCAGTGAGCTGTCCGATAGATTCGTCAAGGACCCTGCTGACGTGGTCAAGGTTCATCAGAAGGTGAAAGTCACGGTGAAGGAGGTGGACCTCCGCAAACGTAGGATCGCGCTCTCAATGAAGCAAGGGAAAGCTGCCCCCGCCAAGACCAGGGCCAAAGAGCGTACGCAGACCCGTGAAAAACCCCTCGATAAGCCTCGGGACAGGCCCGTCGCGAAACCCAAGCGTCCCTCCTCATCAAAACCGAAGTCAGACCCGCGGATGCGGTCCGGTCGAGATCGGAGTGAGCCGCTGGGAGATCGCCTGCAGATTCGACTGAAATGATGGCCGCGTACCGATGCTAAGGAACCGGCAAGGAATAACTTGGACTTTTTGATGCCCAATTGCACCGCATCTTTGGCCGC
>JADFHU010000646.1 GCA_022567055.1 Planctomycetota bacterium | reverse complement strand
CTACGGCGGATGGGTCTTCATTCTTGTCGATACAGTCGCGGCGGATCATGTCGGTGTCGACATAACCGGGGCAGATGCAATTGACCCGAACGTCTGGCGCGATTTCCAAGGCCATGGCGCGGGTCATGTTGACGACCCCACCCTTCGATGCGCAATAGACGGTAATCCCTGGCACCCCCATCAGACCGGCATCCGAGCCGATGTTGACGATATTGCCCTTGGACTTGCGCAATTCGGGGATTGCCGCACGGCAGCAAAAGAACGTGCCCTTCAGGTTCACGTCGACGTGATCGTCCCACATTTTCTCGTCGCAATCCGCAATGGGTCTACCCGATCCGATACCGGCGCTGTTCACCAAAATGTCGAGCCCACCGAAGGCGTCGATCGCAGTCTTTACCACTGACTCGCAACCGGGAACGGTGCCAATATCTCCGGGCGCTGCGACCCGATATTCACCCTCGCCCAGTTTCTCGATGGCCGCGTCCACAGATCGCCTTGTTCTGCCGTTGATAGCAACCTGTGCGCCAGCGTCGAGAAAGGCTTTTGCAATACTAAATCCGATCCCCCGACTGCTGCCCGTCACTAAAACCCGCTTGTCCGTGAAATCCATTGCGTTCCTTTCGAGTTACCCGAGGCAATGCCTCTTAGCAATTAATTGTGGCTCGTTTCCATTCTTAAGAAAGAGACAATTCCCCATCGACGGTTTCTTCATCATGAATGTATCGTTTTTCTTGGTAGAAGGTGGCAACGAACACAAACACAATGGCCGCGACCAACATCATTCCCGTGAAGAAGGCATAGTAACTTGCCCCCGCCAATTTCGATGTCCCGTCTTCATTCTGAATAAAGTAATTGACCCCAGCGGTAAGCAGATTCCCGAACGAGACCGTGAGATAACACATGGCGCTCACCACGGATTTCATTCTTTTTGGCGCTTGGGTGTACGAGAATTCCAGAAAGGTAATTGCGACCAGCACCTCGGCCGCCATCAAAACGGCATAGGCTAAAATCTGCCACCCGATAGTCGGCTTGAAGCCAGAGAGAATCTGTGACTCAATCCAGATGGGAATGGAGAACCCGCCGCAGCCAAAAAGAGTCCCACGGAGATCTTGCGGAGCGCTGTGACGTGAATCACCTTCTCAATAGCCGGGTACAGGACGTAATTGGACAGAACGATAAAGACCATCAGAAACACGTTGTTGGCGGCCTGAACCTGAGAGGGCAACCACGTAAAGCCCATGAAATTGAGATCCATCTGCTCCGCCTGAAGCACCCACGAGGATCCCGTCTGATCGATCAAGGACCAGAACACGATGAGGAAAGAAATAGAGCGCCGACATGAACAAATGATAATTCGTCTTGGCGTCGTCGGGGCTCATGGTGGCAAGTTCGCCATTGCTTCCCATGAGATAGGTCGTCATGTACACGACCAATATGCCGCGCATGCCAGAGAAACTAAACCGCTCTGCCATCTCATTCGAGAGGATATAGGGAAGGCCCTTGGGCATCCCTGTGCTCGAGACAGGCGCAGCACGGTATTTAGCCATCAAACATCTCCGTTCAACAGGTTTTAGAGCCCCTAACAAAATGATCGTCGCACCGAGAGCGAGCGTTTTTGCCTCTGGCAAGGAAGGCGAAGCAGGCCATCCGAGGATGGTCGATGGAGCCTGACGCCGTCCAGAGGGAAAATAAGTCGCTCGAATGCAGACTCATTTTGCGTAGGTGCTCTTAGTCACAGCAAAGCTCCATCGGACCTTGATCCAGGCGTGTCTGTGAGTTTTTCCAGTGGTACCGCTCAAGGTGGCTTGCTCAGGCGTATCCGATCCATACGGCTACGGCCAATGCGATCGAACCCACGATCGCGATCTTCACCATGAACGGCAGGATGAATCGCAGCCAACGGTCATAAGGGATTCCCGCCATGGCCAGGGCTCCCACGAGCACGGCTTGGGTGGGAACCAGTATATTGCTGAACCCGTCGCCAAACTGGAAGGCCAGCACCGCCACCTGCCGGCTCACGCCCACGAGGTCTGCCAGTGGCGCCATGATCGGCATGGTGACATAGGCCTGACCGCTTCCCGAGGGGATGAAGAAGTTGACGAGGCCCTGAACGAAGAACATTCCCACGGCGGAAAGGGGCGCCGGAAACTCCTGAAGGGGAACGCTGATGGCGTGAACTAGGGTGTCCACGATGCCGCCTTCGTCCAACACCACCTGAATGCCCCGAGCCACACCGATCAACAGGGCCGTGCTTGTGAGGCTCGCCGCCCCCGCACCGAACTCCACCGCTGTGCGGTCCGGGCTCATGCGGGCGATGATGGCGATCATTACAACGAGAGCGACGAAGACTGCTTGCATCTCGACCAGATACCAGTGCCACTGGCTCAACCCATAGACAAGGACGATCTGAGAGATGCCAACGACGGCCAGGATCAACTTGTGCGTGGTGGTCAGCGGAGGATGGTCTGCCCCGGCCTTTCCATCGCCGCCACTGGCGATCGACGACCCCTCGGGCGAACTCACGTCGGCCACCAGGCTCGCCGCCGGATCCCGCCCCACCTTCTTGGCATATGACCAGACGTGGTGAATGCCCATCGGCAGGAAGACGACCATGAGCACCAGGCGGTACCAGAGCCCCGATGCGGGTTGGAGTCCCGCGATGTCCTGGGCGAGAATTACGTTGAAGGGGTTGATGTTGGCAGCGCCGTAACCAATGCCATACCCAAGCATGATGATCGCCACCGCCGTAATCTTGTCGTATCCAAGGGCGAGCGCCAGGGTAATGAGGACCGGCACAAAGGGAAAATACTCTTCGCCGAATCCGATGGTGCTCGATCCAATAGCGAACAGAGTCGTTCCTCCGGCCACCAACCAGAAGGGTTGATTACCCCAACGCCTGAGGAGGACTCCCACCACGGCATCCACGGCTCCCGTCGCTTTAAGAACGGCGAATGCGCCGCCGATGATGAAGACGAAGAAGATGATCTCGTGTGCTCCGCTGAAACCCTTGGGAATGGCCGTCAGGCTGGCCCAGGGCGACAGCGCCGGAGCCTCCGGGGTGAACTTGAAGCTGCCGGGCACCACCTGGAAGCGTCCGGCGGCATTCTCCACCCGGTCGAAGGACCCGGCGGGAAGCAGGTATGAGAAGAGCTGGGCCAGGATCACCATCCCGAAGAGGATGACCAGCGTGTGTGGGACCTTGAATCTGATTCTCGTCATTATGGAATTTTTCTTCTCACCCTTGCGTCCATTTTTTGGCGGGGCGTGCACATAACCGTTCGTAGGGCGCTACGAACCGGCGTGTGAGTTCTTCACGTACTTCTCGAACCAGGCGAGAAAGCGCTCGAGCAGGTCCTTTTGATAGCTATGCCGACTGACGCCGTGGTGCGCGTCGGGGTAGACCACGAGCAAGGTTTCGCGACCCAAGCGCTTCATCGCCTGGTACATCTGCTCGCAGTTAATGACCGGGACGTTCCAGTCCTTCTCCGCTCCTATCCAGAGCGTTGGCGTGGTGATGTTCTGGACCTTGTTGAACGGCGAAGCCTTCTCCCAGAGCTCGCGGCTCTCCCAGGGCAGGCCGAGCTCCGTCTCGTACCAGTTCTGGTAGCGGTCGTGGCCGTAGTTAGCGATCCACAGCCCGTTGCCGGCCCCGGAGACGGCGCCTGCAAAACGATCCGAGGTGGTGATCACATAGTTCGTGAGGCATCCTCCGTAGGACCAACCGCCG
>JADFHU010000645.1 GCA_022567055.1 Planctomycetota bacterium | reverse complement strand
ATTTCCATTCTTATTGTTCCCTCCGCGACCGCTGCGGTGCAAACTCACTCATCCACCGCCTGCGCCCTCGGCTCCCGGACTCGCTCTTCGATGGAAGGGCCGTCCCCAAAGAGCGGCCGCAGGCAGAAGCTATAGCTGTACTCCTGCGACTTCAGTGTGTATTGATCATGGGGTCGGGCCCCCCAACTGTTGTCTCCGCCTACGCCGGTCTGGCCCAGATCGATGTTGAGGGTGATGGCGTCACCGGCTTCGAGGTCATAGAGATGCGTCGCCGTTTCCAGGGCTTCCTGTGTGTAAGGCCAGGCACTCATGCCCAAGAGGGACTGGCCCAGGACCAATAGTCCGTGGCCCTCTTCGTCTGTCAAAGCCATCCAGCGGACGTCAACACGATTGCCATTCTCCTGCGGTCTGACATAGGGGTGGACCATGTCGGCGACCAATTTGTGATAGCGTCCCACCGGAGCACTGGTCTTGCGGTCCCAGTAGCTTTCATGGGGACCCCGACCAAACCAGTTGACCCTGTCGAGTGTGCGGTGGAGAGCGGTCTGCATGCCCAGCCGCGGCAATTCGGGCAGATCCAGTCCGGGAACGAAACGGCTGCTGACGACGACATCCCCGTTGCCAAAGATGTCGAATGTGTTTTGCCACTGGCCGCAGCCTTGGCCCAGTTCGCTGCGTACGGTCACTCGGGCATGGGCCGCATGGACGCTACGCACTTCGATGCCCAAGACACGCCGGCCGGGGCCCGCCTCTTTCCACCGGGCCAGGCGCCGGGGCGCCCTGTTGCCCCGGTCGTTGTCGGTGGGGGCCCGCCAGAAATTGGGGACCAGGGGCCCGGCCAAGGTCTCCTTGCCCTGTACGACGAAGGATTCCAGCACGCCACTGGCCCTTCCAATGGTGACGGCAAAGTCGGGCGTTGCAAAGCGGATGTTGTCTTCGTCCTGAGACAGGGCCAAGGTCGCCATCTGCGTTGCGTCGGCCTGCGCCAGGGCCGGGACCGTATAGGGCATGGGAAACTGGTCCCAGGCGACGACGTGTCCCTGGGACGCCCAGGGTTCATCCCGGGCCAAGGCGAAGGAAACGGTGAGGTAGTACTCGGAACCTGCGCTCGGAGACAGTGTCTTCAAGGGCAACTCGATCTCCTGCGTGGCGCCGGGGGGAACGTTGGGACAGTCCTGCCGACCCTTTTGAACGATGCGTCCATCTTCTTCCAGTTGCCAAACCATCTCCAGGAAGCCCAGATCGAGGAAGGCAAATTTGTTTTGAATGCGGAATTTGCCGGCAAGGCGATCGTCTGCATGGACCTTGACGTTTTGATAGACCTTCTTGACCTCGAGCAGGGAGGGATTGGGGCGGCGGTCGGGCAACACCAGTCCGTTGCAGCAGAAATTGCCGTCGTTGGGCTTGTCACCGTAGTCGCCCCCATAGGCCCAGTAGGTCTTAGTCCCCCGCCGGGCCCGCAGTCCCTGGTCGACCCAATCCCAGATCGAGCCCCCTTGCAGGACGGGATAGCGTTCTATGGCGTCCCAGTAGTCCTGGAGATTGCCCACGCTATTGCCCATGGCATGGGCATACTCACAGAGGATCAGGGGCCGATCGGGATTCTTTTCGGCATAGCGAATCAGTTGCGGGATACGGGCATACATGGGACAGACGATGTCGGTATGGGCTTTTTCGCGGGCCTGTTCGTAGTGGACGGGCCGGGTCGCGTCACGCTGGTGAATCCACTGGCTCGTCGCCTGAAAATTGACCCCGTCCCCGGCCTCGTTGCCCAGGGACCAGATGATGACGGAGGGATGGTTCTTGTCCCGCTCCACCATCCGCTGGGTTCGGTCCAGGTGCGCCTGCTGCCAGAGCGGCTTGTTGCCCAGGGTCTCGTCGGGACGGTAGCCGATGCCGTGAGATTCGATGTTGGCCTCGTCGATCACATAGAGACCGTATCGATCACACAACTCATACCAGCGGGGCACGTTGGGATAGTGACTGGTGCGCACGGTGTTGATGTTGTGACGTTTCATGAGCAGGATATCCTGCACCATGGAGGCCTCGGAGAGGGTGTGGCCGGTGTCAGGATCGTGCTCATGGCGATTGACGCCCTTGATGTAGATCGGTCTGCCGTTGACACAGAGTTGCCCATTTAGGATCGCTACCTCGCGAAAACCGAAACGGCATTGAACGACTTCGACCACGCCGCCCTCCTCATCTCTCAGCGTCAACAGCACTTGATAGAGATGCGGGGTCTCCGCAGTCCATTTGAGGGGATTGGCGATGCCGGCGCGAAGGGTCTCTTGCGCTTCCTGCGCTCGCGCCAGCGCTGCGATCTGCCACTGCATAGGCGGATTCGCTGCGACGACCTTGCCCTGGGCATCGACCAGTGTCACCTCCAGGGACATCGGTGAGCTGCTTGCGTCCCCATGGTTGCGCACCTTGGGAGTCACCAACAACTGGGCATCTCGGTACTCAGTATCCAGTTCGCATCTGACCCAGAAGTCACGGATATGGACCTTCGGACGCGCGACCAAGGTGACATCGCGAAAGATCCCGCTCAGGCGCCAGAAGTCCTGGTCCTCCAAATAGGATCCGTCGCACCAGCGGTAGACCTCGGCCGCGACCCGGTTTTCGCCGGGCTGCAGATAGTCGGTGACATCGAACTCGGCAGGCGTGCGGCTGCCTTGGCTGTAGCCCACCTGCTTGCCGTTGATCCACAGGTAGAAGGCTGACTCGACCCCGGCAAAGTGTATAATCACCCGCCGTCCGGTCCAGTGCTTCGGCACTTGGAAGGCTCTCCGATAAGAACCGACGGGATTGTTGTCGTGAGGGATGTGGGGCGGATTTTTGGGGAAGGGGTAAATGATGTTGGTATAAATGGGAATGCCGTAGCCATGCATCTGCCAGTTGCTGGGTACGGGGATCATGTCCCATTGGCTCACATCGTAGTCGGGAAGATAGAAGTCTTGCGGACGCTCGTCCGGTGTCTTGACCCAGTGGAACTTCCACAGGCCGTTGAGCGATTGGACGTAGGGCGTGGCCCCTGCCTCTCGGGCCGCCTCCACCACGTTCCCGAGCAACATCGACACCGTCACCGGCCCGACACCCGGGATGGTGTCCAGCACGGTCCGGGCCTCAGCCTCGCAGGCCGGGGCCGATACGGCAAACTCCCGCAGGCGCAGCTCCACGGCTTTGAGTTGTCCGCCGTACCACTCCCACTGCTCGTGGAGCTGGTCGAGGGCGAAGCGGTCCGCCGCCAACACCCGGACCCGGGCCAGGTAGGTCAGCCCGGGGCGGGTAAACAAGTCCTTGCGATCGGCGTTGTAGTTGGTCAGGATCCGCCGGATCTTGGTCCGTACCGAGGTGATCCGCCCCCGGAGGTAGTGGCGATGGCGGACCAGGACCCGGTGCTCCCGCTGACGCGGGGTGGGTCGATAGGCCTGGGGAATCATGTCCAGAGCCAGGAACTCAGCCAGCACCTGGGCATCGAGCTTGTCGCTCTTGCGCTTCGCCGCTGGGCCCACTCGCGGCTCAGTTTCGGCGATGATCCGCAGCTTCTTGGGGTGGGCCAACACGACCCGGTCAGCCATCGGCTCGATCAACTCGATCAGCCACTCGTAGCTGGCGGTGGCTTCGACCACCGCCTGAAACGGGCCCAGTTGCTCGAAAAAGGCCACGATTCGGCCCGGCTCCGAGCAGTTGATTTGCCTGCGATTCAGCACTTTGCGCCCTTGGTCTACGAC
>JADFHU010000059.1 GCA_022567055.1 Planctomycetota bacterium | reverse complement strand
CGACACGCTGCGGCTCTTCGGGATGCTCGGTCTCACCCGCGGCGGGGCCTTGGCCCAGGTCGATCTGCTCAACAGCCTGGAGACGCCCGAGGCCAATTTGGTGGTCGGGATGCAGTGGCTGCAGAGCACCTTTGGCAACCGGTTCAATCGCGTGGTGCGTCAACGCGGACATGTTTTCCAAGGACGATATAAGGCCCTGCTGGTTGAGGATGGCGGCTATCTCCTCAAGCTTGTCAATTACGTCCACCTGAATCCCGTTCGTGCCGGTATTGTTGAGGTCGATCAGTTGCGACAACATGCCTTGAGCAGTTTTCCCAAGTTTTTCTCCAAGAAACGTCCGGCCTGCCTAGCCAACCGGAACTGGTTAGCGCTGGCCGGTGACCTCGTGCCGACACCAGCCGGCATGCGTCGGTACCACAAGTACCTAGCCATGTGTCACGAAAGTGATTCCGGTAGGCAAAAGGAACTCCATGTACAGCTTTGCCGCGGATGGTTTGTCGGGACCCGGGAGGGCAAGGAAGCGATATTAAGCGACATTGCGGACGGGAATCTGGATGTCGGTCCGGGGTCGGATCAGTTTGGAAAAGAAGGTGCCGAGCTGCTGCTGAAGAGAGGGCTCGCCAGTTTGGGCAAGCCGGCTAGGGACCTAGAGGATGACCGCAAAGGGGCGGTTTGGAAGGTGGTCCTGGCGAGTTGGGTGAAATCGCAGTGCGGGGTTGGCAATCAGTGGTTAAGTGAGCACCTGTTCATGGGCAACATGCATAATGTCAGCCGCATGGTCTCTCAGGAGCTAAAAGCCCCACAGAAACATAGGAAACTCTGGAAGCAACTAAAGCGTGCAAAAAACTAGACCCGACCTCGGTTGGTCTGCGCTATGCTTGGCTGCCAATCCGTGTCATGGGGCAGTCACGCTGGAGAAAGGAGAACTGAGATGACAGTGTCGCCGAAAAGCAACCGTGGTGGGCAGGTATTCCAAGTCAAGGTGTCGCTCCGCGGCGTAAAGCCACCCATCTGGCGGCGTATTCTCGTGAGCGCCGAGACCCCACTCGATGTGCTGCATTGCATCGTCCAGGATGTGATGGGTTGGACGAATACCCACCTGTACGCATTCGAAAAAGCTGTACGAAGCAGCCAGCGAAGAAAGCTGACGAGTCATTCGGCGGCTGGGAGCTTACCGTAATGGAACGAGACCTCGAACAGAAGATCGACTACCGCCTTGAAATGTCGAGCCGCGCTGATCTTCGCCCGCCTGGGCGGACAACAGCCGAATTCGAAGTCAAGCGCGTCGAGATCGTCTGTCCCGAATTCAATTGGTTCCTGCACCAGGCCGTGGGGGTCGAATTTCGCTGGGGAGGCCGCGAAGCGTGGGGGCGTCACGAGTGGACTGAGTACGTGGATCGATCGCAGTTGGAGACGTGGGTCGCTTACGTGGCGGGAACGCCGGCCGGCTACTATGAACTCGAAAAACAAGCAGACGGCAGCGTGCGGATCGAGTGTTTTGGCTTGCGCAGACCGTTTTTCGGCCAGGGGCTGGGCGGCAGCCTCTTGACCAAGGCGGTTGAACGGTGTTGGGAGATGGGCGCTAGCCGGGTTTGGTTGACGACCTGCAACCACGATCATCCGCACGCCTTGCAGAACTACCTGGCCCGCGGGTTCAAGCTCGTCAAAGAATGGACCGATGCGCCCAACCCGCCACGCGAATCCGCGCTGTTCTCGCCATGCAGGATCCTATCTAAGAGCACCTACGCAAAATGACTCTGCATTCTAGCGGCTTATTTTCCCTCTAGACGGCGTCAGGCTCCATCGACCATCCTCGGATGGCCTGCTTCGCCTTTCTTGCCAGAGGCAAAAACGCTCGCTCTCGGTGCGACGATCATTTTGCGTAGGGGCTCTAAATGACTCCTTGACCCTCCAGAAAAAGGAGAGCGATGGGGAGGAGCAATAAGGAAAAGGGGTTCGGTATTAATCCTTAGTGTCACGCTACCGTCATAGGAAGATTTGATTCCGCTGAAAAACCTATGAAAATCACGCAAACACCCTTGTTTTTGATATCGCCAATGGGGGTCACAAGGGGTTTTTCAGCGGAACCAAGATTAACATAAGAAGTGCTTCGTCATCAGGCAATATGAATACAGTCACACATCATAGCGCTGCAGGCTGTCAGCCAGCTTTGCCAGACCCCTTTGCCTCTCCCGGTGTTTTGGGCCACCTGAAACAACACGACAGAAGGGGATAGGACGTTGACTGGGAAGCGGATCCCTACTTGGATTTTTCTTGGATTACCTGGATGCCTCGTTCCAACACCGAATCGTCGCTCGAAATGTAGTCTGACAGGGTTGATTTGATGGCGACGTCAACTTCGATGCCGTTCCCATCAAAGGTTTTTCCGTTCGCGCGAAACGAAGCCATTGAGGACAGGGCGACCAAGACTTGGGTGTTGCTCAAACAGAATCGGCGTGTTGCGCCACTGCCACCGCCACTCGGCTCTCCAACAAGCGTAACCTGTGGTAAATCAGCGAATGCACTTAGAAAGCCATCGGTCGCACTAAACGACTCGGCATTACAGAGAACGACAACGGGTTTGTCATAGTAGAAGTAGTCTCTTGGACTACCCCTGCCGACTACTCGCCACAACCGTCCGCCTCTTCTTCCACTACGTTCACGACTCAGAACCATATAGTGCCACTGGCTGAACTTTCCGACCGGAGGATTCCATTCCGGTTTGAATTCCTTGGCTGCCTTCGCAATCGCATCGCGTTCAACGTCGTTCCATCCATCCCATTTAGCCCGATACGTTGGGCGATAGGCGATGTGATTACTTGGAAATCTCGAGCTTAACCGATACGCGGCGATATTCGTAACGTAGGGCTGAGCATGATCGGGCATGAAGAAGCCATAAATGCCGCGCAGAATCGCGTAAGTGCCGCCACTATTGCCACGAACGTCAAAAATCAGTCCCTCCGTATCACGAAACTCTTTGATGTACCCGACGATAGGCTCGACGAGTCTATTTTCCATAGCAGGAATGCGGATGTAACCTATATTTCCATCTAGCCTGCGAGTCACTTGTAGCCGAACCTTGGCAATTTCAAATCCCTGTTGGGTTACGCGTTGTCTCTGTTGAACTCGTTTCTTGCCGTCGATAGATCGCAGACCGATTATCACCGTTTCGCTTTTGGGAAGATGAAGGTCATCGCGAAGCACGTTGACCAAGCCAAGCCAAGACAAGACAAGACAAGACAGCGACCGTTGGCGCACGAACTGAGGCGATCCGCGAGGTACGTACTTTGCCGCGGCCTCCATCCACTTTTCGGTTGGAAGCCCGTCGATGGATTCGATGTAAGGACATTCCCTTACGAGCGGTTCGTTGGCGTTGATGCGGGGTGCTGCCAAACCAGCCTCTGTGTCCGCGGGTCGGAAAGGCATGAACACACGCTCGAGTTCTGGCTTCCTGAAAATGACCGCCGCATGACAATCGCCAATCTTCATGACGAGCTTTTGTAATCCAGAAGCGAAGTGTTGGAGTTTGGTATCCTTATTGATTCGCGCGCGCAACTGCTCCAACTCTGGTTCGAAATCAAAGCCACGCCTGGTCAGGTAAGACGATTGGTCAAGGAGTCGTTTTTCGAACTCGTCGAGATCGGCCAGATAGTCATCAACGCTGATGAGCACATCCTCGTCATCCAGCTTTCGATCTACGAGAAACGGATCGAGCGAAAAATCACTGCTTTCTACGCTGGCGTTGTGACCTTCGATAGCAAGAACGTTTTTTCCATTCTTGAGAATTCTGGCGGCATCCTTGATCTCGAACGATTCGTAGCCGCCCGCCTCATGCGAACCAACTCGAAGCGCACCGGTACCATGTTGATTCACGAATGCCGTCGCAACTCGACTCCCGTTCAGATAGGCAATGAAACCGTCATCAAAGTTCAAATACAGAAAGAGCGCGTCCACCTTGGCATCCCTGGCAAGATCAAACGTGCGACGAATATGAACGGACGTGAACTGTCCTTGCATGTTTCGCAGGACCGTTTGATCGTCGCAATCACCATAGCCGAAACCGGCTCTGCCCGTTTTCCACTGCGTATCGTCGAACGCTGCCGTGCTCCAATTCTTGGGTGGATTCTCTTTTTCAGCGTAGTATTTCCACTGAGCATTCTTCGGTACTAGAAACTCTGGAGCGTCCGCCTCGCATATCTCCGGCAGAATTCCCAACGATACTCCGATCGCCGCAAGCAGCACCAGGGTACGAAATATCTCACGCATTCTCGTTGCCCTTCATCTGGGTGCTTCATGGAATGAATCAATTCGTTGGTAACTGAGATTGCTGAAATCGTGGGTCATGAGGGTCATCAAATAACAATTGACGCATGCTGCGTACTACCCTTGCTTGTTTACGATTCGGCAGAACATCCTCTACCCAACAACGCCCATCCGTAACCCGGAAACAATCATCTCGTGGACTAGCTGTTCTTTGTATCGCCATCCCACATCCACAGACTGGCGGAAATAAACCATACGATGGTGGCCAACAACATGATCCAATTGACGCTGTCGAATTCAATCCTGCCAATCAGGAACAGGAACGATGGCAGGATGAGCACAACCAGCGAGAGCCACGAGACAGGCTTGGCGATTGTCTTAAGCATGAGATGACCTCCTAACCGATCTAAGCAGGACGGAGTTTCTGTTGATAGAACTTGCTCACGACGATGTACAGGCCGGCGGCGACGAACCAGCCGGGTAGGGAGACGAAGTAGATCTGCACGCCCCCATACTTGACCAGGACCCAGGCCACGGCCAAGGTGACGAGCCACGCCACTGCGGCGGCCAGGTTGAAGGTCTTACCGCTCAGTTCGGCGTAGTTGCTCTGCAGGCCGAATTTTCGCATCAACCAGAAGTCTACGAAAATGACGGCGCCCATAGGCATGAGGACCAGACCGTAGATCGCCACGAAGCCCAGCAACTGCATGGCGATGGCCGGGAACATGCCGGCCACCGTGGCCAGGCCACCGGTTACTAAAGTGACGACGAATCGCGATGATTTGGGGACGATGGCCTGAAAGGCCAGACCGGCTCGGTAGATGGTGGGATTGGCCGTGGTCCAGCCGGCAATGATGACACAGAGCAGCCCCGCCACGCCCGCGGCCTTGTGGGCCAAGGGTCCCGGGAGGGGCGTGGGCGGAGAGATCATCGCCTCCGCAATCGATCCCGCTTCCAGGAGTTTGGCCTCGATCTCCATCGCTTCGCCAATGAGTTCGGCACTCAAGGAGGCGGTTTCCAGAGAGGCCTGCGTGTATTTGCCGGTGGTATTCTCGAGGAGGGTGTCGATCATGTATTGATCCGGATGAGAGGTATGAAGCTGCAGGGCGAAGAGGCAGGCCGCCGCGATCCACGCCATATAGTGCCCCACGTACATGCCTGCACCGGAGGCCACGCCGTACCAACTCTTTCGCGCGAAGCGAAATACCGATAGATCGCTCATGCCGATGTGCATGGCCATATTGCAGAACCAGGCGAAGAAGGTGACATGCCAGAAGGTAAACTTGACCTGTCCCGGCAAGGCGTCCCCGCCCTTCCAGATCTGCGTGGTGGCCAGGGTCCAGACATCACCCATCGAGTGTATCTCCGTGCCGGTGACATCCATGAACTGCCGAAATCCCACCAAGCCAAAAGCCAGAAAGACGAGCACCATCCAGGGCGCGGCGATATTGGCGAACTTGGATACGGTTTGATAGCCGAATGCCGCCACCACCGAAATGAGTCCCCCTATCACGGCGACAGTCACTACCCAGCTTATGCTGGTCGGGTAGAGGTCATTGAGGCCCGGCATGGGGATATCGAACCAGACGCCTACGGCGGTCGCCGAGACGGTGATCATCGCGCCGGCCAGGAAGCAGAACATCACGCCGTTGGCCAGGTTGTAGAAGATCACCAGGTGGCGACCGCAGATCTTCTCCAGTTGGTAGTAGAGGGTCAACCGGACACGGGTGGCAATGGGTGCACAGATGAATATCCAGCTCAAGACGGCCAGAGCGTTGCCCAGCAACAGTCCCACCACCAGGTCAAAGGCACTCGCGCCCGCGGCGACAAAGAGGGGGCCAATCATCAATTCGGTGCCGGCACAGTGTTCGCCCGCATACATGCCGATGAAACTCTTGAACCCCAGGTGGGCCTTGGCCGGCACCGGCTCGCGTTCGAATTCACCCGAGGCCGCTTGAGTCTCTTGTGCTCCTTCGCTTGCTGCCATAGATCTCTTCCTTCAGTGATAGGGCCCCTCGCCCGTTCGCGTTCGCTCACTGGAGATCGCGAAGAACACAGCCCAGCTTTCGGCCGGACCCACCAAAGACAACGCGCGCCCACTCGTTTCACTCGTTCAAGCCGCCAAGACGCAAAGTTCTAAAACATGCTTTCTTCTTGGCGGCTTTGCGCCTTTGCGCGAGGCCAATTCCGTTAGTCACACTTGCTCAGCGCACTCCACGATCTCAGCGAGAGACCAATTCTCGGTCACGTTTGCTCAGCACATCTCTTTCATAGCCCTTCACCGCGTCCAGCCACGTCATGCCCACCGGCACACTCTGCTGGGCACAGTAGGTGTCCCACACCGCACCGAAGGGTAGGGTCTTCAGTTCTTCGGCGAGGGCGAGGCGAGCCGTGTAGTCCCCCGCCTGTTCGTAGGCCCGCAGGCGATCGATGGGCTCCAGGAGCGCCATCAGGAGGGCCTTGATCATGCAGCGGGTGCCGATGACCCAGGCCCCAATGCGGTTGATGCTGGCATCGAAGAAATCAAGGCCGAGGTGGACACGATCCAGAAAGTCACCCCGCACCACTTCCTGGGCAATGGCCTGCAGTTCGTCGCTTAGAATCACGACATGGTCGCTGTCCCAGCGCACCGGCCGACTCACGTGCAAGAGGATTTCATCGAGGAAGGTCATGACGGCGGAGAGCTTGTCCGAAATGACCTCGGTGGGATGGAAATGACCGGCATCGATACAGAGCAAGGTCTTGCGACTGATGGCATAACCGAGATAGAACTCATGCGACCCCACGGTGTAACTCTCGACTCCGATACCGAAGAGTTTGGCCTCGACGGCATCCAGGTTGTGACGCTTATCCAACGTCTCGGCGAAGACTTCGTCCAACGCCGCCGCCAGTCGCTCCCGGGGCGCCTTGCGGTCGACGGGAATGTCCTTATATCCGTCGGGGATCCACACGTTGGTGATACAGGGCGTGCCCAATTGCTTGCCGATCTCGGCGCCGATCTGACGACTGAGCTTGCAGTGGGTGATCCAAAATGCACGGATGCCCTGATCCTGATGGCTGAGGGTGAACCCATCCTCGGCCTTGGCGTGTGAGAAACAGGTGGGGTTAAAGTCCATGCCCATCTTGTTGGCCTTGGCCCAGTCGATCCAGCTCTGGAAGTGCTCCGGCGTGATTTCGTCACGTTCCACGAAGGTCCCGCCGTTGTCCAGATAACTGGCATGCAGGTTGAGTCGATGCGTCCCAGGGATGAGACTCAGGGTTTGATCCAGATCGGCGCGCAGTTGATCAAGGGTCGTCGCCTTGCCCGGGTAGTTGCCGGTGGCCTGGATGCCGCCGCCGGACAACACGGCACCGACGGTCTCGAATCCGCCCACATCGTCCCCCTGCCAACAGTGCAGGGAGATGGGGATCTTGGCCAGGGCGGCTATTACCTTGTCGGTGTCAACGCCCAGTCGGCCATACTGTTCCTTCGCCAATGCATAGGCTTGCTCGATCTCTCTGTCTCTGCTCATCGTGATTCTCCCAGGTGTTGTCACTACCTTGTTTTGACAGTTCCGATGTCCACGCAGATGCACGAATGTTAGAGCTGCTTGCTGCGATAAGCCTCGACTTCCCAGGTTTCGATAAACTCCCGGGCACGGTCCGTCATCAGGTCCAATCCGCCGAAGGCCTTCGTCAGTTGTTGCACCTGGGCGCTGTCCTGTGCGAACTCCAAGGCCAGTTGGGCCTTGGTCTCGGTGGCGCCCAGCCCCAAGATCATGTCCTCAAAGACAATCACCCAGGGGAGATACCCATGCTGGGCCTTAAAGCTCTCCACCGCTTCCGCCGTGGGATCGCCCACCAAGGGGTAGGACTTGGAATAGACAATGTGGTCCGGCGTCACCGGACCCACCGAATAGGCGAAAAGCCCGCTGGCACAGACATGGGCCGCCCAATCCGATCCGAGGACCTGGCGGACCTGCTCCGTCGCCGCATCGACGCGGGACTGCGGAGGACAGTCGGCGATGCTCAATTCGAGGCTCACTTCTGCTTCCCGATAGAATGCCTTGAGTCGATCGAAGAGCGTTCCATAGTGAGAGCGGATCTCTTCTTCGCTCTCCCCGGAGACAAACACGCCATGATTCTTCAGGAAGATGAAGGCCGGTTCGGCGCCTCTCTCGGCGGCAAAGGCCTTGATTTGCTCACGGACTTCCATGCAGAGCGTGTAGCCGGGATCGATGTAGTCCAGCCAGAGGGCCTCGGGAAAGAGTTTTTCACAGAGGGCCTTACCCATAAGCCCGCAGGTGAGTCCATTGACTAGCGCGGGATGGGTATGCACGACATAACAAGCCGAGATGGTATTGTGTAGGGGCGCTTCGACGGAGGGGCGACCGGAACTGCTGGGGAGCACGGCCGCCGCCATGGACTCCTTGATCAGCGCTTCCCGGGCATGCTGTTCCGCCGGAGGCTCCACGTCGTTGAGTTTTGCCAACTTCGCGCGGTCCATGGCCACAAACTTTTCGGGGGTCAGGGTGAGGAGCGTCGTCCCCGAAGGTTTCACCCACAGCGTCTGCTCATCCTTGACCGAGGTATTGCCACCGCCTCCCTTCACATAGTCTTTGATGCCAAAGTCGTGCGAGAGTCGTGTGATTGTTTCTAGTGGTGTCTGCTTTGTATCCGACATTTTACCTTTCCAATTCATGCGGCTTTCGGCCGCAACCAAGAATCATTTCTCTCGCAGAGATCACAGAGGCCGCGGAGAAAACACCTTTAAGACCTCTGCGCTCTCGGCGATCTCTGCGAGAGGCCAAATAGCCTTCTGATCATTTATTTCATTGATTTCGCAAGGACGTCACCCGCTCGCTGTTTGTAGGCCTGCCAGCCTGGGCCATCCTGCGGCTCGAATGTCTTGACCGGGAAGGACTCCTTCACAATGGACCGCCCCGCTGCCAGGGATTCAACCTGCCCGCCCACCATGGCCTGGACCAGCACGTTGCCGGCCACCGTGGCCTCGACCGGGCCGGTGTGCACGCGCTTACCCAGGGCATTGGCCGTCAACTGGCAGAGCAGTTCGTTCTGAATACCACCCCCTACGATGTGGAGTCGCTCGATGGGATGCCCCGCCAATCCCTCCAAGTCCGTCATGACACAACTGTAGCGGTAGGCCAAGCTTTCTAGAATGACACGGACCAACGGTCCTTTCTCCGTCACGGAGTCTTGCCCCGACTGCGACAGGAAGGTGTTGATCTTTTCCACCATGCGGTCGGGAGAGAGAAACTCCGGATGGTCCACGTCGATGAAGCCGCCGAAGGGCTGAGCTTGAGAAGCCATCGTTGTCAATTCGGCATAGCTGAATTCCCGGCCCGCCTCCGTCCACACGCGGCGGCTCTCCTGGACCAACCAGAGGCCCATGATATTCTTCAAGAGGCGGATGGTATTGCCGATCCCGCCCTCATTGGTATAGGCCAAGGCATAGCTAGTATCATTAATGATGGGCTCGGACAATTCAATCCCCATGAGGCTCCAGGTGCCGCTGGACAGATAGGCCCAACTGCGATCGCCCTGTACCGGCACGGCCGCCACCGCCGAGGCGGTGTCATGCGTCCCCACGGCGACGACGGGAATCTGTGCACATCCTATTTCCTCGGCGACCTGCTGCAGGAGCCGACCGGCCTGCGTGCCGGGTTGGATGATCTCGGGCAGGATGCGTCTCGGCAGACCAAAGGCATCGATCAAGCGATCGGACCAGGTCCCGGTCGACATGTCCACCATCTGCGAGGTACTCGCCAGTGTGTACTCCGCGCCCATGCGGCCCGTTAGATGATACATGATCAAGTCGGCCACGAAGAGCAGGTGATGAGCCTTGTCCACGAGTTCGGGGCGCTGAGACTGTAGGGCCAACAACTGGTAGAGCGAGTTGATCTGCATGAACTGGATGCCCGTGTTCTGATAGATCGTCTTACGCGGCAGGGTTTCGCAGGCCTTTTCCACCATGCCCTGCGTCAGACTGTCACGGTAGTGGTAGGGATTCTCTAACAGATGTCCCTCGCTATCCAACAACCCGAAGTCCACTCCCCAGGTATCGACGCCAATGCTCTCGATCTCACTCTCCGTCGCCGCCGCTCGCCCAATGCCGATCTTGATCTCGGCCATCAGGTGGGCAAAGTCCCAGTGCAGAGCGCCCTGCTCCTCAACGGTTTTGTTCGGGAAACGATGGGCCTCTTCGAGGACCAGGGAGTCTCCCGACAGGCGACCCAACATGACACGACCGCTCTCTGCCCCCACATCCACCGCGATGTAGTTTTGTCCCTTGCTCATCCTACAATCCTCAACACGATCTTCAGAGCGAGTTCACGCGTCTTTCGTGGGCAGCGAAACCGTCTGAACGCTACTTCGCGACCTTGAGCAACTCCTGCTCTGCCTCCTTCGTCCATATGCCGTTATTGAGCTTCTCCGCCACGCTGGGATACTTTTGCGGCAGTTCGCTCAAGGGGGTTAGCTCTAGCTCCCGCAGGGCCGGGAAGACGATGATCTTGCCCGCCATGGTACGATTCTCCACCGCGCGAATCCCGGAGATGGCACCGGCCATGCCACTGACGGCATCCACGGAGCAGTTGGTATCCAACTGGCCGGAGATGGTCTTGTCTAGTACAATCTTCATGTCTATCAGCCGCGAACCACTCGTGCCAAACATGAAACAGCGATTCTTGATATAGGTATCCAAGTCGAGATCATGCTTGACCGGAGAGGGAATGCCGGCGAATACATTGATCAGGGTCTTGTCCTCACTGTTGGTCACGGCCTGTTCGACCAAGGCCCCCACCGGCGCCATGATGGCGTAGTAGGTGTAGGACGCTTCGAGGGCCTGTTTCTTCGGATTGATCACCTTAAGTTCCACACCCAGCTTCTGGGCAAGTTCCTCCGTCTTGGCGGCCAGGGCCTGCAAACGCACATCATCGAAATCGGTCGCCGTGACCGACACATCCTTTTTACCGGCACAGACCAGGCGAATGGTGTGCATCTGTCCCATCGGCCCGCCCGCGCCGATCACGATCGCCCGATCGTAGTCGCGAAATTCGCCGTTCTCGGGGATGTGTCGGTAACTCTCGGCGGCATTTGTCCCCACCGTTCCCACCCAACGGGTCAAGCCGTAGTGGACGCGTCCCACACCCACCGAAACCGGCGCGCCGATGGATTTTCCGGCCAGGATCACGTTCAGGATCGCGCCCGTATTGAGTTTGTCATTCAGAATGTCGAGCGTGGTCTTGCTGGATCCGAAGTAGCAGATGTCATCGTATCCTTCGTCGACGAGATCTTCCAGGTTCGCCACCTCGGTTACGGGCAGGTCAAGGCCCTGCGCCTGAGCCAATTGGGCAGGATCGGCCACCAAGAGGGCCAGCGCCGCCGGCTTGCCGTCGGGACTGAAACTCTCGGCCACGCCCTCGACGCTCCACCCGGCATCGGCCACGATGAGCAGTTGCCCTCCCCGCAGCAGGGTGTTCCGTTCATCGGTGACATAGGAGCACTCGACACAGGCCCAGGGTTCCACCAAGGCCACCGCCGCCCCGCTCAGATGATCGGGCACCGGAATCAAGAAGTCGTCCCCATTGGCGGGATCCACGATCACCCGCTCATCCATCAAGACGTACTCCTGCAGGCCCCCTTCCAGGTTGTATCCGAAGGCGGCGTTGGACTCCGCGGTTCGTAACCAACGATAGTCGGTCTGAACGAGGACGCGCTGCCCCAGCGTATACCGCGTCACCTTGTCCCCCACCGCTACAATCGTACAGACCGCTTCGTGACCCGGTACGGTCGGTGCGTCACCCGGTTTGTAGCTGGGCAACTCCGACAGCACGGCGGGATCCACTCCCTTCAGGATGTCACTCTTACGGGCATGATTGGAAAACTGTTTCAAAAGCTTCAGGTCGGAGAAGCACAGCCCCACGCCCTCCATGCGAGCAACGATCTGATAGGGCCCGGGTCGATCCACGGCCTTTTCTTTGTTTAGCCTCAATTGACCCGCACCAACGAGTTGAACGGCATACTGCGTTGCCGGAAGTGTCTCTGCCATCATGTCCCTTCTTATAAAATAAGTGACTAGTGACTAGCCAACTGATCACCGATTACTAATTCCTGAATTCTGTTTTTACTAGCCACTACCCACTAATCACTAGCCACTGTTCTTTAATTCAACATCACCTGCCCCCCCGTCACGGGGAGAGCCTGTCCAGTTTCGTACTGCTGTTCCACCAGATAGTAGATGGCCTTCATCACATCCGCTGTCGTGCATCCACGACCCATGGGGACCTTGGCTTCGTAGGCCTGCTTGACATCTTCGATGGTCTTGGCGCCGGGAATCTTGGCCGTCCTGAGATACTGTACGAAGAGACCATTCTCTGGATTGGACCACAGGGGTCCATCAAAAAAGTTGCCGGGACAGATGGCATTGACCTTGATGCCATCCTCGATCAGTTCCATGGCGAAGGACTGGGTCAGACCCACGCCCCCAAACTTGCTGCCCGCATAGGCCCCGTTGCGATTCGAGCCTTGCAAACCACTCTTGGAGTTGATCTGGATGATGTCACTCGTATAGGTCGGATCGGTTTGGTGTTGCCTCGCCAAGATTGAGGCGACGGCTTGCACGCATTGGAAATACCCCGTGTAGTTCACCGCGGTCACGAACTCAAAATCCTTCAGCGATTGTGTCTTGACACTCTCGGCCTTGATGACGCCGGCATTGGACACAAAGAGGTCAAGGCCACCAAAGGCCTTCACGACCTCCAGAATCGCCCCCTCGATGGAATCCGCATCCGTGACATCGATGGGCAGCCCCAGGGCCCGCCCGGCCCCATGGCGTCCGCAAATCTCCGCTGCGGCCTCGGCCGCCCCCGCTTCGTTGATATCCACCAGGACCACGTAGGCCCCTTCAGCGACCAGGTGCTGGGCAATCTCCAAGCCAAAGCCCTGGGCCGCCCCCGTCACCACGGCAACCTTGCCGGCGACCCGACCCGTCGCGGTGTCGACGGGCAGCCTGGAGAAAGTTCCGACTTCATGGACAAGCACATCATCGCCGCCGGTGTCGACCTGCTGCTGCAATTGAGTCACCATCTCTTCGGCCGAGGCATCGCGATTGAATCGAACCTCCGCCGATCGCCGCGCCGCGCCGGGTGGCTCCTCACGATAGCACACCTGTGTGCATCGAAAAATTCCTCTCAGCGCCGGGCCTACGATCCGGATGACATCGTCTTTGGAAAGGCCCATGACTAGTTCGCGGCCTTTCTGAGCGTGTCCGTTGGCTGCCCCGGAGCGAAATACCGGGCCATGACGGTCCGTCCCAGCGCCGCAAATGCGGCGATGCGTTCTTCCGCGGAGGCATACTGGATGTTGGGCTGCCCCTGCCCGTCGGTGAAACCCGATTCACCCTGGGCACCGAGGAACTGGTGCGCCGCCAAGACACAGGTCCCCTCCCAGAAGATGCTCCGTACCGTATCGGGCAGCGGCGCCGCTCCCACACAGGCCGGATCCATGGGATCGAGGGCCCAGGTCTTGGGGTCGG
>JADFHU010000644.1 GCA_022567055.1 Planctomycetota bacterium | reverse complement strand
CAGTGTCTCCATGGCCGGGGATAGGCTCTACACCAGGGGGGACGGACCCTCCACGGCGAGGGACAAAGATGAGTACCTGCTCTGCTTTGCCCTGTCGGACGGCAAGCCGCTGTGGAAGACGCGTCTAGGCGCGCCCTGGAACAAGGGCGCGGGCAATTGGGAAGGCTCTCGCTCCACGCCGACTGTGGATGGTACCCGTGTCTACGCCCTGACGGCCCACGGCGAACTCATCTGTTTGGAGACCGAAACGGGTCGTGAACTGTGGCGGCGTCACCTGAAGAAAGACTTCAGGGGCAAGAAGGCCGATGGCTGGGGCTACAGTGAATCCGTTCTGGTCGATGGGGAGCGTGTCATCTGCACGCCCGGCGGTAAATCGAATACGATGGTGGCGCTGAACAAGTACACCGGAGAACTCGTCTGGACGGCGTCGCGGCCGGGCGATCGTGGCGCCGGTCATGCTTCCATCGTGGTCAGTGAGGTTGCGGGCATCCGTGTCTACGTGCAGACCACGGGAGGGGGGGCCTTGGGGGTGCGGGCCGAGGACGGCAAACTCCTGTGGAGCTACAAAATCGGCCGAACCACCGCCGTCATCCCCACGCCGATCGTGCGGGACGATCTGGTCTTCTTCACGGCGGGCTATGGACGTGGCGGGGCCCTGCTGAGACAGGTGGCGGACGGAGCAGGGGGCGTCACGGTTCGTGAGATTTATCCCTTGAACAAGGATTTGCAGAACAAGCACGGCGGTGTCCTGCTGGTCGGAGACCATCTCTACGGCGACTCCGGGTCTTCCGGGAAGCCCTTCTGTGCCGACTTGATGACGGGAAAGGTGTTGTGGAGGGAAAAGGGCAGTGGGCGTGGATCCGCAGCGCTGACCTGTGCGGATGGCCACCTCTATATTCGCTTCAGCAACGGCGTGATGGCGCTGGCCGAGGCAACGCCGGGGAGATACGAGGAAAGCGGTTCCTTTCGGATTCCCGGGAAAACGAAACGGCCCAGTTGGTCCCATCCGGTCGTGTGCGGTGGCCGACTCTACCTGCGCGAGAACGACACCATTCTCTGCTATGACCTGCGTGAGCGCGACTCGTGACATCCTGTCACGGTGTTGGCCATGAAGGGTGACGGCGCCTAGTAAGTCGCCCGTCCGCCGCTCAGATCGAACACGGCGCCGGTGGTGAAGGAATTCTCCTCGGAGACCAACCATGTCGCCATGGCAGCGATCTCTTCGACGGTGACGAATCGCCCGCGGGGGATCTTGCCGCGCATGTACTCGATATGCTCCTCGCTGAGCTGTTCGAGGATGCGTGTCTCGGCCGTGCAGGGTGTCATGCAGTTGACCGAGATTGGGTAGGCGGCCAGTTCCTTGCCCAGTGACTTCACCAGGGCGATGACACCGGCCTTGGCCGCGCTGTAGGCGCTGGCCAATGGGTTGCCCTCCTTCCCGGCAATCGAGGAAGTGCAGAGGATGCGGCCGTAGTTGTTCTCGATCATGGCGGGTACGACGGCGCGACAGCAGTTGAACACGCCGGTCAAGTCGATGTCGAGCACCTGCTGCCAGGCCTCGGGCGGGTATTCCCAGAGGCGCAAGGAGGGACCGGCGATGCCGGCATTGGCGATCATGATGTCGATGCGCCCGAAGGATCTGACGACATCGGCCGCTGCAGCTTCGACCTTCAGCAGTTTCACCACATCGACAACGATGCTGTGTACGCGACGCAGGTCGGACAACTCGGCCAATTCAGTTCGGCTCTCTTCCAATAGGGCACCGTCTATGTCCCAAAGACTCACGGACGCGCCGGACGCCAGCATTCTCTTGGCGATCGCCTTGCCGATGCCCTGGGCGCCTCCCGTGACGACGGCCGTTCGCCCTTTCAAGTCGATCTGATTCATGTGTCTAGCGTCTCCTTAAGGGCCCCGCAGGTCGTAGCAGCGCAATTGGGCCGGTTCCCGCGTCTGCGAATCGGGACGATGCTGCAACACGTACAGCAGTCCCCGTGAGATGACCGGGGGCGACCAGGTGTCGGCGGCGTCAAAGAGCCAGACGCGACTGAGGACCCGGCAGCCCTGGGGCGAGAGATCGAGGGTCAGCAGGTGACCCAGTTCACCCAGACAGTAGAAGGTATCGTCGGCATGGATCAACTGGCCGCGGCCGGGGGACTTTCGCACAGAGACCTCTCTGGTACCCCGGCGATAGGTCTCCTGCCACTGGAGACGTTCGCGCCACCTCTCGCGGCCACTCTGCCAGTCCAGGCAGACCAGATAGGCGTTGGTCTTGTGACGACCGTCGAAGCCGTAGAGATAGCCGTCTACCAAAACTGCCGTGTTGAAGTGGGTCCCCAAGGCCTCGTTTTTCCAGGCCACGGTGGGCGAGTACGCAGGGTCGACGGTCAACAGTGTGCAGCCGGTCTGATAGGAGGCCGAGATAAATACCTGGTTGCCCTGCACCACGGGGTTGCTGGCACTGGCCGATTCGTAGAGATGACTGCGAAAGGGATAGGAAAAGTCGAGGGCGCCGTCGCTCGGATTGATGCAGAGGAGCGATCCCTCGGGCGGACGACTGTCACCACCACTGAGAACGAGTAGCCGCGTGACATCGTGAAGCGTGGCCTCGACAATGGACGCATAGCTGGCGGTGGTTTGAAAGGCCGTCTGCCAGACGTGCTTGCCGGTGTCCGGGTCCAGACCTATGACGCAGGGCCCTTGCGGCGCCCCGATCTGCACGGCCAAGACCCCATCGACGACAAGCGGCGTAGAGCCCATACCAAAGAAGTTCTGTTTGAGTCGGAATTCCCTGCGCAGGTCGCGCTGCCAGAGTAACTCGCCCTTTTTGAGATCGAGGCAACTGAGCTTCGCCTCCACCCCGTAGGTGTAGACCTTGTCCCGCCAGACAAGGGGAGAACTTCGTGGACCGGTGTTGTAGCCGTAGCGGTCCTGGTAGCGTGACTCATAGGCGAAGACCCATTTCTCTGCCCCGGTTTCCGGGTCCAGGCAGACGACCGTCTCCCGGCCCGGCTGCCCATGAAAGAAGATGAGGTGGTCCTGGACGACCGACGGGGCGCTGTAGCCGGGGCCCTTGCGATAGGACCAGAGCAGGCGCGGTCCCGCCTTGCCGAAGGTCTTGAGCAGGTGGGTTTCTGGGTACTTGCCGTTCTGCCGGGGTCCTAAGAACCCGGGGGAGTCACTCCATTGGGCTTGGGGAGAGAGAGCCGTGGCCTTGGCATGAGTGATCAGAGGAGACTGTGCCTGGGCGAGACAGGCAGCAGGTGGGGCGAGACAGAGAGCGGAAAGGAAGAAGAGAAGATGAAGCACGCGCGCCATAACGTGAGTCTGGCTCGGAGCATCAGAGTGTGCAGAGGGATCACAATCCGTCTGAGCGGACCTCGTTGTCGTAATCATTGTCGGAATCGACAACCTATGAAGATTCTTCACCGCTTCGATTACGATTACGATTACGATTACGACAACGACAACGATTACGATTGCGTCCACGAGTCACTCCAACGCAAAGGCGACATAGGTGTCGCCGCTCGGTGTGCCCATTTTGCCGCCACCGCAGGCGATCACGACAAACTGCCTGCCGTTGACCGCATAGGTGGCAGGCGTGGCATAGCCGCCGGCGGGTAGCTTGGCCTGCCACAACACCTTGCCGGTCTCCTTATCAAAGGCTCGAAACATCTCGTCCTTGGAGGCGGCGATGAAGATAAGATCACCCGCCGTCACAATCGGCCCGCCATAGTTTT
>JADFHU010000643.1 GCA_022567055.1 Planctomycetota bacterium | reverse complement strand
ATCAAAGGTCGCCTTGTCCTTCACTTTCAGGGGATCAAAAACCAGAAGATCGGCATAGGCTCCGGGCCGAATAAAACCGCGATCTTCAATATGACATACTTCCGCGGCAAGACCCGTCATCGAGCGGATTGCTGTTGGAAGATCTATGATCTTATCTTCCACGACATATTTTCGAATCTTGCGCGCAAAGGCTCCAAAGTTTCGAGGGTGAACCGGATCATCCCCCACGAGCGAATGCAAGCCCCCATCAGAGCAAGTCATCGTCCAGGGTTGTTTCATGAAGAGCGATTTGTTTTCAGGACTCATGTTGTAAGAGACGATGCTGCCGCCACCTTTCTTGTTTATCTCAATGATCGCTGTAATCGGGTCCTTGCCCATTTCTTTAATGACTTCGCTCAAGCGCCTGCCGGCGAACTTGTTCATCCCTATTTTCTGGGGCCCACCTCGCCGTTGCAGATTCCTGCGAACCGCCTCCCGCAGCGCTTCCCCCTCTAGCGGATCGCGAGGAAAAAGCGCGGCATTAAAGCCAGTCGAAGACGCTTCATAGGGATACTGATCAGCATAAACCTCAAGCCCCTCTGCCCTGGCCTGATTGATTTTTTCGACAATTGAAGGGGCTTTGTCCCATACCTCCGGTCCCAGACATTTGATGTGCGTGATGATTCCCGTAATCCCGGCTTCACGTGAAATGGTAATCACCTCTTCCACCGCCTTCTCCACGCCAATCGTGTAGCTGGATTCATCGCGAATGTGACTGGTATATAGACCACCATACGCCGCGGCAACTTTGGACAATTCAATCAGCTCCTCGGTCGTCGAATAAAAACCGGCGGCATAAAAAGGGCCGGAACTCATCCCGTAGGCTCCGTCCTCCATCGCCTGTTGCACATAGGCCTTCATCTCCTCCAGTTGCCTGGCAGTCGGTTGAATATTCTTTGTCCCGAAAAACTTTTTCCGGATTGAACCGTGTCCGATCAACTGGGCCACATTGACCCCCACGCCCACCGCTTCGAGTTCGGCGCGCTCCTCTTTCAAATCCAGGGGACCTTGCCCATCCGGACTGATCATCACCGTAGTCACACCATTGGCCAGAATGGAATGGGCGGCGCTGAGAGATTTCTTCTTCAACCCGGGAGCTGCGTGCGAATGCACATCAATGAAACCAGGCGTCACTGTAAGCCCGGAAGCATCAATGACCTTTCCGGCAGTATCACCGCTAAGATCACCAATAGCAGCAATCCGATCCCCCTTGATGGCCACGTCCTGTTGTTTCGCCTCCACCCCTGTGCCATCCAGGACACGACCCTTGCGAATGAGAACATCATACTCCTCCGCACGGCCCGTCACGCATGTCCCCACAAACAGTAGAAGAGCCAGCCCCCTTATCCAGGATACTCTTGCCATAATAGTCCTATGTTTTCGTTACTCTTGCCTACGGCTGTCTTCGAAATCGAACGTCTAGCGAAAGGTCATCTGTTTTAAAAAACCAGAGAGATAGTTATACGCCCGAGGGGCAGGCCGATCAATGGAAAACGGTCCTAGGACTGTTGCCTGTGGTGTGACCCCACCACACAAGACGTCACGACCAAGTCGCCGGTCACATTGACACACGTCCGTGGCATATCCAGGACGGCATCTACCGCATAGAGCATCAACATGGTGTCCACGGGGATCCCAAATAACTTGCCCATCATTAGAAACGACATGAGAGGCCCGCCTGGAATTGGGGGAGAGACGGAAGAGATCGTCGCGGCAAAGGCGATCAATAGAGCGATATCAAACGGAGACAGTGGGACTTGGCTAATCCCGCTTGCGAATAGCGTGATGGCGACATAGGTGGCGGCGCTCCCGTTTTTATGACAGACGGCTCCAAAACTGGCGGAAATGGCGGCCAGCTTTTCGGGCAATCCCAGATCCTCCGTCATGGTCTTGATGGTGACCGGCACCGAACAGGCGGAGCTGCTCGAGGAAAACGCAAAGAGCATTGGCGCTGATATCGAACGATAAAAAGCGAGCACCTTTCTGCCGCACAACAATAGATAAACAGGGTAGAGTACAAACAGGATGAGAAGAAGCAAACTGGCGATGAACAGCATATAAACCAGAAGCTGACCCAATAATTCCACCCCGGATGTCGCGAAGCTCCTTGCAGCAAGAAAGAAAATGCCCAGCGGTAGCAAACGGATCACCAGGTTCAACAGATTCTCGATCAACGCGTACAGAGCCTCGAAAAAGGCAAGCAGTGTCGCCTTGTGGGCATCCTTCAGTTGACGCGCCATGCACCCAATGAGCACCGACACGATCAAGATATGAAATAGATTGCCATGTTGCGCCAAGCTGGCAAGTACGTTGTCGGGCATATAGGACACGACGACACTTGCCCAATCCTGGGTAGACTTAACGACGGATTCTTGCGAGGGTGGGCCTGCACCAAGATCCGATTTCAAGACGCAAGCCGGCCATAGCGCGTAGTATCCATAGCCCAGGCAGGCGATGAACAGAGTGTTGCCGAGATACGCTTTGACAACCTTGCCGATCGATGTATCCCCCCCGGCCCTATCGCTTCGCATGATCGCCAACACAATCGTCGTGAAAATGATGGGCGTAATCACAAGCTTGAGCAAGCGTAGGAATATTTCCGCCGGAATGCCAATCAGAGTCGAGGCTGTGGCACCATAGGAAGCGTCACTATACAAGTTCAGGACGATGCCGAACGCGATGCCACCCACGACGGCGACCAGAAGAACGAATTGCTTTGTTGCCATTGAGACTACGCCTCACTAGTATCGATCAAGTGTGAATTCTATGAGTCCGCTTCTCCCATATGCCCTTGTGTTGCTCCAGCAAGCGGATCGACTTGGCAACGACCCACTGATTCTTCAAGAGAGCCCATAGTCCAATGGGTCCAAGGTATCCCATCCGAGGGTTGAATTGAAAAAGGCTTGTGCCGATTCATCGGCACAAGCCCTGAATGCGTACAAAAATACCACACGGTTTAGTTAGCCTCATCCGTGATCACAATGGTGCTCGGCCCGGCCGCCACGCTCCAATTCACAAGCGTCTATCCGTGATCGTCGCTGTGAACGTCGTCCCAGGCCGAAGCGTCGTTAGGTGCATCACGCTTATCGAATTTCACCCAGAAGGTTGAGGGCTAGTTCACGGCAAAGATCGCAATGGCATCTAGGGCGGTTCCATCCTCGCGCCGCGCTATCTGCAGCTCATGCTGCCCGGCGGTCAAAGTGAAGACGATCGGGTCGGTCGTCGTATCCCCTGCATCGTCACGAACGAAATCCCAAACGAATTCATCTCCGTCAAACAACCCATTGGACCGCACCCAACCCGAGTCGTCGAGGTCATTGTCATTCACAACCATTCCTGGGATATTCACCCAGAAGGAATCGCTGTTCAATACAGCACCCCGGAAGGCGATCAGGTAGTTGCCGTCAGCCGGGATGTCGATGGTATAGACTGCCCAGCCGTCGTCTGGAGCGGGCGGGTCGTTGCTGGAATTGCCAACACTCTCATCCGTGTGGATGTACGAACCGCCGGACGCCCCCCGCCCGTCCGACCTGATCGTGAAAGGCGCGGTGATAGCACCGCTCTCTGCTTCGATCACTGGGCCCACCGACGATAACAGCGCGGCCAAGGCCGGAGCCACTGCATAGAGGCGAATTTCGTCCACGTAGATCACGCCTTGAGCCCCGGGACCCTCCACACCGATTGTCAGACTGCTCACATTCGAG
>JADFHU010000058.1 GCA_022567055.1 Planctomycetota bacterium | reverse complement strand
GGTGCAATTGGGCATTCAAAAGTCCAAATTATTTCGTGGTTCTTTAATAATGCTGCTATCGCAGCCAGGATTGTACCACGGAAGCCGCTGTTTTCTTGCCGGTCCCTTACTGCGCAAACGAGAAAGCTTTTCGCGACTGCCTTTGTAGCTGTTGCCTTCACGCTGTCGTTGGGCATGTGGAGCGCTTCGTGCCAAGCTCACGAGAAGGGTCACCCGCCTCTCGCGACGGGCTCGTCCGGCGACGAGTACGAGGCGAAACTCGCCGCGGCGATCCAGAAAGCGCGCACTGGCCATCCGTTGGAATACGACGAATCCCTCGGCATGTTTGCACATTCCGACCACGTCGGCTTCCGCTACCCTTTTTCAGGTGAAGCGCTCGCACAGGCGGTGCCCTCACCAGCGGTGGCCGCGAACCTGATCGCCCCTCCGGCGGAGGAACCGGCGGGGTTTCTCGGCCCGAAGGCCATCATTCACGAAGATAGTGCATCAGGCGATGCAGACGCCGTCTTGGCGGCAGCCGATGACAACACGATGTGGGTCGCTTATACGAGTTTTCGCGAGGGTGACGAGGATGTATACGTCAGGCGCCGCGGCACCGATGGCGCGTGGTCAGACGAGGTTCTGCTGGGCAAGTCGCCAGGGGCGGACTTCAGCCCCGTGATCGAGGTCGATTCCGACGGTCACGTCTGGTGCGTCTGGTGTCGGCAGAGTGCCGATGGCAGTTGGCCGCTGATGGCCCGCCGCCACGATGGCCGGCGCTGGTCAGACGAACGAGTGCTGTTTGACGGCCGTTGCTATCATCCCCAGATCCAGCGTGTCCAAGGCAGTGGTAACCTCGTGCTGGCCTGGGAGGATTGGTCCGGCGGAAACAGCCGTGTGCATACGTCGTGGCTCGAGGGTGGGAAGTGGTCCGAGCCGATCTCCGTCGCCGACGGTTCGGTCACGCAGCAACGTCCCGCCCTCGCCTCTGGCGGCGGTGGCGGCGTCTGGCTCGCTTACGACGTGGTCGTGGATCAGAAGTACGCGCTGCGCCTCGCTCGCTGGGATGGCCGCGTCTGGGTGCAACAACCACATCCGCCGGAGATCGACGGTCATCGCCGACGGGCTTCTATCGCCGTCGACAAGTCAGGCCGGGTATGGGTCTTGCCGGAGACCGAGGTGATCGAGCCAATCCAGGTCCGTCGTGCATTCAACGGGCAGGACGTGATCTATAACGTGCGCCCGCCTTGCAGGGCCATGCTCATCTGGACGGGCAAGCGCTGGAACGCGCTACCGCCCGGTCCGGCGATGACGGCCAAGGCAGCGGTCGTCCACATCGACGACAAGGGCAGCGTCTGGATTCTGGCCCGCACCCCCGGTCCCGGGACGCGTGACTTCCTGCTTGTCGGCCAGCGGTATCGCGGCTCGCAGTGGTACACCGGTACGCTCAGCGACGGACCTTGGGATGGCCGGCCGGAGGGCAGACTCCGCTTCCGCGTCGGCAAGGAGCCGGTGGGCTCCGTCAAACAGCCGGTTGCTGTCGTGGAGCGTGAGGGCAAGGTATACGTCGCCTGGCACGAGACCCAACGCCGCTTTACCTTCGAGCCGGCTTGGACCTACGCCGACGGACCCGTGCACACCATCCTGCACACGCTTGCCATTGAGGCGGATCAGTACCTGGAAGCAAAACCAGTCGCATACGATCCGTCCTACCATGGCACGGATTCCCCTGAAGTCACACCCTTGCCACACGCCAAGATGGCCCGTCCGGATGCGAGTGACAGGTTTGAGATCGACGGACAGCCGCTGCACGTCTATTACGGCGACTTGCACCATCACACCGAATACTCGCGCGACCCGGGCGTCGTCAACGACGACGTGGACGGCAACTATCGCTATGTCCGCGACATCCGCCGGCTTGATTTCGAGGGCTTGGCCGATCACGCCGAGCATATCAGTCCGCACGACTGGTACCGCATTCGCCGCGCCGCCTCGTTTTACAATCAAGGCGAGCATTTCGCGGCCATGGTGGCCTTTGAATGGACCAGTGAGTTCTATCGCGCCGGCAACTACCAGGAAGGTCATCACAATGTGGTCTATCGGACGGACGGCCCCGAAACGCGCGTCTACAGCGCTTCGCTGCCGAGAAGCAACACGCCTTTGCGACTGATCCAGCGGATCGAAGAGGAAATCGCGGCAGCTCGAGAGAAAAACATCGACGCCAATACCCTTCTCTTCCCGCACGATCCGAGTCGTTGGGTTCAGCCCATTTCGTGGAGCTGGTACAACCCGAGGATACGCTTGCTGGAGCTGGTACAGTCACGCGGCAACCACGAACACCTCGGTTCGCCACAGTTCACGCCGTTGCGGAATGACTTCCAGCAGCAACTCATGGGCAAGAGCGCCCAGGATGGATTGAACAAGGGTCTGCGTTGGGGCTTCATCGGCAGCGGCGACCACCAGGGCCGTCCGGTGGCCGGGGTCTTCGCACCCGCCTCCGACCGAGAAACGATCTTCGATGCGCTTTACGCCAAACGCACGTTTGCCACGACCGGCGCGAGGATGGTCGTCGTTGCCTCTGTCAATGGACATCGGATGGGGAGCGAGTGGCACGGGAGCGAGACCGAGCACACGATCGACATTTACGCCCGAGGCTCGAAGCCCATCACCTTCGTTGAACTTTGGAAGAACGGGCGGATGCTTTGGCGCTGGTCACCGAGCGTCGAAAGCCGCGAATTCAAGGTCAGCCACCGGGATCCATCGGCCCCCTATGCGCGCGAGAATTGGTGGTACGTACGTGTCACCCAGGAAGGCGGCGAGATGGCCTGGTGCAGCCCGATCTGGTTTGTCTATGAGGAAATCGAGGCAGAGGTGATTTCCGACGCCGGCGGCCCCGAGCCGCATTACATGACGCCCGACTATCCCGTGCCAATTCCCGTCCTCATGCGCAACCAGAAGGACGCCACCGTCACCGGTACCCTGACGCTGACCGATATTCCGGCCGGTTGGACCCTGGACCCAAACGCATCCATCTCGTTTGAATTGCCGCCGGACAGTTGGACGACTTACGTCTGGTATGTGACGGCTCATGCAGAAGCGATCGATGAGCTCAAAGCTTTGCCGCTGAAGCTGGGCGTCGAGTTTGCAGATGGCGAGAAACGCACGCATCGTGTCACCTGTGTCCAGACGCCGGAGCTATTGCAGACGCGCGGCCAGCTCAGCGAACTCAATGACGCAGTCTACCTCCAGCAAGACTTGGACCTGCTCAACCAGTGGCTACGCACGATGGCCGAGCGGTGGGGAATTGACGGAAAGTGATTCAGTTCTGTCTGGCTACTGTTTACGTTAACATTTTTATAATGGAGGACGACCATGTGTAAGAAATGGATCTATTCAGTTTCCGTGGTTCTGCTGCTGTCTCTGGTGGTCGATGTCCAGGCTGTTGCCACGCACTGGACCGATATCGGCCCCGACTCGCTATTTAGCACACCCGAAAACTGGAGTCCTCAAGCTGTCCCGACCGCCGCCGATGACATGTTTGTCGATTCGCCGGATGGCACACATTGCGTGGTCCCGGCCGGTGTTGAGGGTCAATGCGGAACGCTGAGGGTCGGCAATTCAGTTTTCACCACGAACCTGGACATCGCCGGCGGAACATTTACGGTAACCGGTGGGTGCTACATCGGTGTGGATAATGCCAGTGGCCACGGCATCTTGAATGTCAGCGGCGGTCTATTTACTTCGGCCGACATGAATCTCGGCCTGAGGGGCACCGGTACGCTCAACATGACAGGCGGTACCGTCCAGTTAGGTTGGGACCTGAAGATACCTGGCAATAGCGGCACCGGCAAGGCACATCTCAACGGTGGCACTCTCAAAGCACTCAATCTCGATCTAACCTCTGCCTTGGGCTCAATGGATATTACCGCGGGTACCATGATCCTTGAAGGTGATGATACCGCAACACTGCAAACTTACATAGACGATGGCCGGCTTACCGGGTATGACGGCCAAGGCACGCTGCACGTGGATTATGACGTGACCCATCCTGGCAAAACGACCGTGACGGCCTCTCACCCGTTGAATCCCATTCCGGCGGACGGCACTATCATCTCCGCGGGCAGCATCGAGTTGGGTTGGGCCTTGGCAGACTCGCTGGCACCTGGGCAGCCGGTTCTGGTCGACGTCTACTTCACCGACAACTTCGAATTGCTGAAATCGTTTAGCGACCCGGCAGCCATTCAGATTGTCAGCAGGCAGAACGTGACTTCCGTTGCCGTGCAGACTCAGGCGAAGGTGCGGTACTACTGGGCCATCGATACCTATGTCGGCGATCCCGATGATCCGATGTTTGGTCCGATCTTCAGTTTTTTTGCGGATAATATACCTCCCATTGTGGACGCCGGTGGCGATGATGTTACCTGGCTGGCCGACGGCGTCAGGACCAAGAATCTGAACGCGACCGTCACCGATGACGAAGCTTTTACCGTCCAGTGGACGGTGGTGAGTGAACCCGATGATCCCGACAGCGCTGGCGCCGTGATTACCGATCCGAGCGCCGAGAATACGAGCATTACCCTGTCAGCCCTTGGCGAGTATGTCTTGCGCTTGGAGGCCTTTGATGGTGAATACACCGGTTCGGACACGGTCACGATCAACGTGTATGCCGACGGCTGTGAGGCAGCCCGGTCGCTGCCCGATTACGAGCCGTTTCCTGGGGACCTCAACGGTGACTGCATCGTCGATGACCTGGATCTGGCGATTCTACAGGAAGACTGGCTGAAGGATAATTCACTGACCGAACCGTAGATCAAGCTCGATTGACGGACCCCTTGCTTTCGCAGGGTACTTGAATTAACCAGGGCGTTTGATATATGTGTCAGGCGCCCTGGTTCATTTATCTTGGAGTGAAGACGCATGAGAACCGGTCGACTTTTGAACTTAGCCCTTATATTTGTGATCATAACCAGTGTGACACTGCTCGGGGCGCCCCGGCCCAATGTTCTGGTCTTCTACACGGATGATCAGGGGACCTTGGATGCCCACTGTTACGGGGCGGAGGATCTGAAAACACCGAATATGGATCGCTTGGCGCGGGAAGGGGTGCGCTTCACCCAGGCCTACGCGCATACCGTGTGCTGTCCCTCGCGCGCCGCCTTGATCACGGGACGGCATCCACAGCGTTCCAATGTGAATTCGTGGACCCAGGGACGGATCCACGGAAAGAAGGGGCGAAACCTGGCCCTGGAGGAAATCACCCTGGCCGAGGCACTGAAGGGGGCTGGGTACGCGACCGGGCTGTTCGGGAAGTGGCACATGGGGGCACATCGGGATTTTGGACCGACTTGCCACGGCTTCGACACCTTTTTTGGGCATCGTAGCGGATTCATTGATAACTACTCCCACTTCGCCCTGCACGGGATTGGGTCGCACGATCTGTTCGAGGGAACCCGAGAGGTGTTCTTCCGCGGGCACTACTTCCCGGATCTTATCTGCGACCGGGCGCTGTCGTTCATTGAACAGCACCAGGATCGACCCTTCTTTCTCTACTTTGCGATGAACCTCCCCCATTACCCGGAGCAGGCAGAGGGGCCCTACGCTCAGGCGTATAAGGATCTCCCGGAACCGCGTCGCTCTTATGCGCGGGTGGTGTCCACCTGCGATCACTACCTGGGCCGGCTCCTGGCACAACTGGATCGCTTTAAGCTGCGGCAGAACACGATTATCCTCTTTACCAGCGACAACGGCCACTCCGAGGAAGACTATCAGATTCGGGTGGACGATCATTTGTCGGGGCTGCCTAAGAGTCACAACTACGGGGCGAACGGTGGGGGTGGTTATACCGGGCCCTGGATTGGCGCCAAGGGCAGTTTCCTGGAAGGGGGGATCCGTGTGCCCGCTATTCTCAGCTATCCGGCGGATTTACCGCAGGGCGTGGTACGCGATCAGGCCGTGACGATCATGGACTGGTATCCCACGATTTTGGATCTCTGCGGTGTAACACACCCGGCAGGCGTTAGGTTTGATGGCCGGAGTGTCCTGCCCCTGATCAAGGCCGCGGCTGCTCCATCACGGCATGAGCGACTGTTCTGGCAGTGGCAGCAGGGTTGGGCGGTGCGCGAGGGCGATTGGAAGCTGATCCATAAGGGGCGGTACGGCCTGGGACGGCCTAAGCTTGATGAGGTGATGCTGGTCAACCTTGCCGACGAAAAGCCGGAAGCCCGGAACCACGCGCAAGCGCAGCCCGAGGTGAAACGACGGCTGGAACAGGCGTATCAAGCCTGGGCCCGGGATGTGTTCAGCACCTATGCGCCATAGAACGGTTTTTGAGACGCGGGCAGGACGCAAGCGCGCCTGCACGTACCATAGAGACGATATCGTTGTCTAAAAGGAGATGACTTATGTGTTGTACACGATCCAATAAACTCAGATTAGTGATTGCCGTGGTCTCGGCCATGGTATTGCTCAGCGTCTCGGCCATATCAGCCCAAGAACTCGGTCCGGCCGGTCGGTCGCCCGCGGATCCGCCGGACCTGTCCCCGGCTCCCGACGAAGAACAATTGGCCTTGGCCATGCATTCCAGAATGGATGAGCGACCCCGGATTTCCGTGGGCCAAAAAGACGGGGATCTGGTGGGCCGGGATAATCGCGTCCTGCAAGCGGCCGTGGATTACATCAGTGCCCTGGGCGGAGGCACCGTGCACATCGGACCCGGGACCTATCTCATGAACGACTCCCTGCATCTTCGCGCCCACGTCACGGTGAAGGGGTGGGCCGGCCAAACGGTCTTGCGCAAGGCCGATGCCAACTCCACCCTCCTGGCCCTGGACGGTGATTTTGGGGAACAGCAGATCACCGTGCAGGATCCGACCGGTTTCCGGGTGGGCGGCGGCGTAACGGTCTGGGACGATCGTTCGGGAGGCTTCCACACCACGGTCGCGCGCATCACCGGACGTCGCGGCAATACCTTCAGCCTCAGCCGTCCCCTGATGGCCGATTGTCTGGTGACGCGACAGGCTCGGGCCGCGACCGTGTTTCCCGTGGTCAGTGGCTACAATATCGAGGGCGCGGAGATCCATGACATCACTGTGGCTGGCAATAAGGACGGCAACGTCCCATTGACCGGTTGTCGCGGGGCCGGAATCTTCCTCTATCGGGGCTTCGGCACGCTCATCCGCAATTGCGTGGTACGGGACTATAATGGCGATGGTATCAGTTTTCAGCAGTCGAATGATGTCAAGGTCATTAACTGCATCAGCGAGGGGAACACCTCTCTGGGCCTCCATCCGGGCAGCGGTTCACAGCGTCCGGTGATTAAGAACTGCCAGGCCCGGAACAATGGCACGGACGGCTTGTTCCTCTGCTGGCGTGTGCGGCACGGCCTCTTCGAGGACAATGTACTGGAGGACAACGGGCGCTACGGTATCTCCATTGGGCACAAGGACTCCGACAATCTCCTGCAGCGCAACGCGATCCGCCGCAATGGCCGCAGCGGCGTGTTCTTCCGCAATGAACTACGGGGCATGGCCGCTCACCGCAATCGGCTGGTCAGCAACATCATAGAAGACAACGGCACTCGGGAGCCGTCCCCGGGGATTTACGTACGCGGTGAGACGCAAGATTTGGTATTCCGCAACAATCAAATCCGCGATACGCGCCCCGAGGGAAAACGGTCGCAGACCATCGGCATCAAGATCGACCCACAGGTCGGCAAGGTGACATTGGAAGACAATACCATTGAGGGCAGTCATCCGGTCGAGGACCATCGGCCCTCACCTTGAGACAGGAAGAGATATCGTGGTCCGAGCAGTTTGTCAGATATGATGCCCACCTTTGCTTACTTGAACGATGTTCACATCGGTACTGGGATCCGAGCGCGGCTTCCCTGCCTATTGGAGCAGTTAGGGATCCGTCGTCCGCTTATTGTCACTGATGAGCATTTGGTCGCTCTCGGCTATGTCGATGAATTGGCGCTCGATTTCCGTTGTGTTTTCGATAAAGTTGCCACCAACCCAACGGAAGCCCAGGCCCTAGCAGGTTTGGTACAGTATCGGCAGAAAGCCTGTGATGGGATCATTGCTCTCGGGGGGGGATCCCCAATCGACCTGGCCAAGATCGTGGGTCTGCTGTCCTGCCATCCTGGCCCCTTGGACCAATATGCCATTATAAGTGGGGGAAGCCCCCACATATTGAATACCCCCCCGCCATTGATTGCCATTCCGACGACCGCAGGAAGCGGGAGCGAAGTGGGGAGAGCGGCCTTGATCACATTGGGTTCCGGGAGGAAACTGGGCTTTCTCAGTCCTCACCTGCTACCCCAACACGTCATTTGCGATCCGGAACTGACTGTTAAGATGCCTCCTTCCCTGACCGCCGGCAGCGGCTTGGATGCCATCTCGCACTGCGTGGAAACCTTTTGTAGTGCCCGGTATAATCCAGTTGCCGACGCCATTGCCCTGGATGGTTTAAAGCGGGGGGTGAAGGCCCTCCCACTGGCCTGGGCACACGGTGACGATCTCCAAGCCCGTGAGGCGATGATGATCGCCTCGCTGGAGGGCGGATTAGCGTTTCAAAAAGGACTGGGCGCCGTCCACAGCTTAAGTCATCCCCTGGGCAGCTTGACCGAGAAACAATTGCATCATGGTACTCTTAATGCGATCTTTCTGCCCATTGTTCTAGAGTACAATTTAGATGCCTGTGTCGGGAAAATGGATATCCTGGCGAGTACCTTGGAATTGCCACGCAGGACGGCCGTCCCAGATTTTTTCCGCGAATTCAACCATCGCCTCGGGCTTCCGGATAGTCTGACGGATCTGGGACTCATCGAAGACGATGTCATTCCCTTGGCAAGCCGTGCCTACGGGGATCATTGCACAGCCACCAATCCCAGGCGCCTGGAAATTCAAGATTTCGAAAAACTGTATCAGTTGGCGCTATCATGAAATACGACGGAATCATTTTGGGCTCAGGCCACAATAGCCTGATTCTTCAAGCTTACTTGTGCCGATCGGGGTTAAAAGTGCTCTGCATCGAACGCAACCCCGAAGCCGGCGGCGCCCTCAGAACGATCGAAGACCCGCGAGAATCTGGCTTTTGCCACAACACTCATTCATTTTTCCATCGCGCGATCATGCAGATGCCCTGGTATCGCGATCTCGAATTAGCACGTTATGGCGCCCAGTATATCGAGCCCGAATTGAGTACGGTCCTTTTATTGAAAGATGGCCGGGCGCTCGAATGGTGGACCGACGTTGACCGCACCTATGAGTCGTTTGCCGCCTTCAATGACCGCGATGCCAATACCATGAGGCGCTGGACCGAGGCCTTTACGGACATCGTCGAGAAGATCACGGGCCCCGAGAGCCAGGCGCCCCCACTGCCCACGGGTATTCGAAAGCAATTACTGGGCGCAAGCGCCATGGGGAGACTCTTGCACGAAACCAGCCAGTTATCGCCTTTGGAATTTGTTGAGCGTGAATTTGAAGACCCGGTCATCAAGGGGGGGCTTCTCTTCTTCAATGGCTTGCGGGAAGTCGATCTACGTTGTCGGGGTTTCGGCCATCATATCCCCATGCTTCTGGCCAGTCGAGGCAAGGCCCAAATGTGCCTTGGAGGAGCCGCAGCGCTGGCTAAGGCACTCGTCAAAGTGATTGAAGCCAACAACGGAGAGGTGCTCCTGAATACAAGTCCCAAGCAAGTTCTAGTCGAGCATGGCCGTGCCGTGGGTGTGGAGACAGAAAACGGGGAGTGTTACTTTGCCGAACATTTTGTCGCCTCGGGCCTAAACCCCGTGCAAACCTTCCTCGAATTAGTGCCAGAAGCAAGCGTCCCTGCTGACTGGCGAGATAAGGCGAGAAATTTTCACTTCAATCTAATCGCGCCCTTAATGGCGGTGAACTTGAACCTGGACGAAGCACCACGCTACGCAGCTTTCGAACAGCGTCCCCATTTACAGGGGGCCCACATGACAATCCTCGGCTTGGAGGGATTTCATCTCTATCCGGAAATTGTCAGTCACCATGAGGCGGGCACGATACCTCCCACCGTCATGTGGGGATGCTGTCCCACCCTATTTGATCCCTCCCAGGCGCCCGCGGGAAAACACACTGCTTTCATGTGGGAGAAACTGCCCTATCGCCTTCATGGCGATGCTGCCCATTGGGATGAGTTCCGCGATAAGCATGCCCAACATATGATTTCAATGTGGAGCGAATATGCGCCCAATTTAAAGGATAACATCCGCAGCTGGTTTTCTCGGAGCCCCTTGGACACGGAACGTACATTTGCCAACATGAAATTTGGTGATCTCTCGGTCGGCGCATTTACCCATGGTCAAATCGGCTACGATCGGCCCTTCCCAGGCGCCGGGCACTACCGCAGTTGCATTGACCGGCTATACCTCTGCGCTGCGTGTTGCCATCCCGGTGGTAATATTACTGGCCTGCCCGGGTACAATTGCGCGCAGGTGCTAATGCAGGATTTGAGTTTGCCCGTCCCCTGGGCACCTGTCCCCATCGAACAACAGCTAGCCGCCCTCGCCGCCGAAGGCGGCGAGCTAGAAGTCTAAGGGATCGGAGCTAACATAATTCTGTATCCTTTTCGGTAATAAAATATGTCATAGCTCTTTCTGCGGCGCCAAACAACGCACCGTTATTTCTCTTTATCGAGCATGTAAACTGTTACACCTCCCGGGGCCGATGGGGTGATTGCAAAAAAAATGAGCGCTTACTTCAAGAAACCGCTACGTACCTCGGGATTCGCGCTGAGTTTGTCGTTGATGGGATCGTCCAGAGCCAATAGCCATCGAAGTTCTTCTCCACATTCTTTTTGGACTTCGGGGCGCAGCAGTCGTTTTTGATACTGCTGTTGCGGTTTGTCTCGTCGCACGTAAAACGCGTGTAAGGCGAGTCGCGGATGGGCCGTTTTGTTCTGCATGCCGCCATGCCACAGATGAGCGTTCATGACGATGACCGTGCCGGCCTCTCCGGTGACCAACACTTCATGGGGATGATGCGCGACGGGGTCATTCATCGCGTCGCGCGGAAGTTTGCCCCATTCGTGTGATCCCGGGACACAGCGAATGGCGCCGTTTTCTTCAGAAAAGTCGTCAAGCATCCACACGGTGTTGCAGACCCAGAATCCCCGTCCGTCGGGAAGCGCGGCCATGTCCGCGTGCAGTGGCTGAGTGACGCTCGTTTCTGGATCAGCCGAACGAGCATTTAAGCTGCTGAGTTTGTACTCGTGGCCTAGAACGTGGTCGACGTATGCCAACACCACGGGCTCCATGATCACTTCGCGGAAGACTGAGCCCTTATCGACCAGATTGGCGAGACGACGGCTGCCTTCCTCTTGTTTGAACTCCGAACCGGCCTGTTCGCCTTCTTCGGCAAACAGTTCCTCAATCCGTGCGCGAATGGACGCGATGAGTGCCGGCCCCATGAATCCAGGTAGCACCACGAAGCCCTTGTGGTCTAACGCTTCGCATTCGAGATCCGAAAGGCTCATGTGCGTTCCCTTTGAGATTTGCCAAGTCCATAGCGTTGGCTTTTTTCCCGACGAAACTGGGTTGCGAACAGATTGTCGTGTCCCGCGACGGAGACAAGCGAAGTACCGTAATCGGTCTTCGCGATCGCCATCGACTCGTCAGATGGTACGACATAACAACTGTGAACGAAATAGAAATGACCCTTAATCACCCGTGAACGTAACTCGATCCAAAAAATATACTTAAAGAGTTTCTTGCAATCTGCCGATAAATTGGCAGAATGCAAGAGATGATCGAGAGACTCACAGAGCAGGTCGTGAGGAAACGGCTCAAATCCTATCCTGCCGTTGCCTTGCTGGGGCCCAGACAGTGTGGCAAGACGACATTGGCCCAATCGCTTGATGCCCTCTACTTCGATCTGGAGACCGAGGCCGATCAGATCAAGCTGGATGCCCAGTGGTCGCAGATCGCTACCTCAGAGAGGCTGATCATTTTGGATGAGTCTCAGACGATGCCGGCCCTTTTCCCTCGCCTCCGATCCACGATCGATCAGGACCGCAAACGCATGGGACGTTTCATGCTTCTCGGTTCGGTGTCACCGGCCCTGATGCGAGAGGTCTCAGAATCGCTGGCCGGGCGACTGGCGTTGATCGAGCTGACTCCATTTCTGGTGCAGGAACTGCCCCATCACTCGATCGATGATTTGTGGTTGTACGGCGGATACCCGGACGGTGGTATTCTTCAGGCGGACCGTTTTCTCCGCTGGCAAAACGATTATCTTGCCCTCCTCGTTCAGCGTGATCTGCCGCAGTGGGGTCTGCCCGCCAAACCAATGACCACTCAAAAACTGCTGCGTATGACCGCCGCCCTTCATGGTCAGAGCTGGAATGCCTCACAGCTCGGTCAGAGTCTGGGACTCAACCATCAGACCGTCAACAGCTACATGGACTACATCACCGGTTGCTTTCTGGTCAGATTGCTGGAACCCTACCATGCCAACACACGCAAACGCCTGGTGAAGTCTCCAAAGGTCTTTTGGCGTGATTCCGGTGTGCTCCATGCCGTGATGCAGACTCAGACCCTGGATGAGCTGTTTGCTCAGCCCTGGGTGGGTGCCAGTTGGGAAGGATTTGTCATCGAGCAACTCATCAACCATCTGAAAGCTTATGACAGAGTATTCACTCCCTACTATCTGAGGACCTCCGATCAGCATGAAATCGACCTCTTGTTGGATTTTGGCAGCACGCTCTGGGCCGTCGAGGTCAAGTTGACCAGTTCGCCCGATTCTGACACGGCCAGGCGTCTCAATAAGACTGCGGATCTGGTCAACGCCGACAGGCGCATCATCGTCTCGCGCACCGAAGAGACAGTCATTACCGACGCCTTCGTCTCTACCAATCTGACGGGTGTGCTGGAGCTGCTGCGAACTTTCTAGGAGAGGCTCGAGCAGGCTCTCCTAGAGTGGGCCATCTCAGGTTTGATCGTGGTATACTGCCAGGGCTCGTTTCTTCCTTGAGTCGTCGTCCCCTCCCACGTTATAATCACTCCTGTCGGTGGAAATCAAATTTCCTATCAGGATCAGTCATTTTTTGAGGCTTCCGTTCTCTATACGATTATGCGCGAACACCACCTATCTCTCCTTGCAATTGCTCTTTGTCTGATTGGCGGTCAGAGCTTTGGCAGCCACCGATTAAGACTGGCCGATGTCTTAGATCCACTGCCAGAGCTGGATGCGGCGATACCGTCTCCGGCCGAAGTGATGAACATGGAAGTAGGGGAGCGGCATTGGTACCATTTCGAGATATTCGAGTATTTGGATACCTTGGCAGAGGCGTCTCCCAGGATGCTCAGTCTTGGCGAGCACGCTCGGTCCTATGGCGGACGGCCTCTGGCAAGCTATGCCATATCATCCCCTGCGAACCTCGAGCGTCTCGATGCCATTCGCCAAGCGAGACAAAGCCTCGTCGATCCGGAAGCCAGCATCGCCCCCGAGACCATGCCGGCCGTATTGCATATGGGCTATAGCATTCATGGCAATGAACCGAGTGGTGCGAATGCCACGCCTCTGGTGGCGTACTATTTGACGGCGGCCCAAGATGTGGCGCTGGAAACGCAACTCGAAAACGTCATCATCCTCTTAAATCCGATGTTCAATCCCGATGGCCTGGATCGTTTCGCGCATTGGACCAATAGTCATCGAGGTTTGGTGCCGAGCGCCGATGCCAAGGACCGCGAGCATTTGGAGCCGTTCGTCACGGGGCGAACGAACTACTATTGGTTCGATCTTAATCGTGATTGGCTGGCGCACCAACATCCGGAAAGTCGTGGCCGCCTGGCGTTGTTTCATGAGTGGAAACCCAATGTCCAGCTAGACTTTCAC
>JADFHU010000057.1 GCA_022567055.1 Planctomycetota bacterium | reverse complement strand
GACGACGGAGTTTATTATGGATGCCGTGAATCGCTGGGACACTCGGAATGTCGTCGTGACGGGTGGGGAGCCTCTCGTGAATGAGGACTGGTCTCCACGCGCGGGTCTGGGCAGGATGTTGAAGGCGATGAAGGCAGCGGGCAAGCACATTACGATCGAAACGGCGGGAATCGCCTATGTCCCTTCGTTGCCCTGCGATCTCATGAGCATCAGCCCTAAGCTTGGCAATGCTTTTGGCAATGAGGCGATGGATCAGGCCAGGGACACGGTCACGACCAGGAATGCTGTGCGTCAACTCATTGACCACTATGACTATCAGCTAAAGTTTGTCGTCGAGGGGGAGGGGGATCTTCCGGAGATTGAAGAGGTGCTGAAGGATGTCGGGGGCGTGCGCCGAGAGAAGGTGGTGCTCATGCCCCAAGCAAAAACCCGGCAAGAGCTGCTTGAAAAATCCGTGGAAATCGCCAAACTATGCGAGCAGAATGGTTATGTGTTGGGGCAACGGCTCCAGGTCTTCTTGTGGGAGGGCCGCCGGGGTCGTTAGCCGGATGCCTGCACGCGGTTTCGCTTTCAGCCTATTACGAGGCTTGCGTCGGGATATCTTGTGCGGCCGATCGCTTAAACCGTCAATGGTTCAACCTTGATCGCTTGCCATCCCTACCATGGGCTGGGGGGTGGTCTTCTCAAATGATTAGGTGCAACGCGTGAAACCAAGGTTAGTCAGGGCTGTACTCTTTTGGACGGTTGTGTCTGGTCTCTGCGCCGACGCGAGGGCCGGCCTTCAGAGCCAGATCGATGCCATTGTTCGGCGAAACGCGAAGGTGGACTTCTCCATCTGCGTGATGGATGCTCAGACGGATAGGGTGGTTTACCAGCACCACGCCAAGCGGGCCTTGATTCCCGCGTCCAACATGAAGATCGTGACGAGTGCCGCGGCCCTGCACTATCTGGGCCCTAACTTTGAATTCGTCACTCGGGTGGGACTCTCCGGTGACACGCTCATCGTACTCGGCAGTGGCGATCCGCTGCTCGGTGACACCGAAACCGATGAAGCCCTGGGACGTGCGCCCGGTTGGTTTATGCGAGAGATCCTGGCCGGACTTCGCAAGAGGGGGAGGCGTCGGATAAACGATCTCCTCATCGACAGCACCGTCTTCGACGACCAGCGGGTCCACCCGCGCTGGCCGCCCGACGAGCTCAATCGCTCCTATGCCTGCGAAGTGTGTGGGCTAAACTTCAACGGCAACTGCATCAGCATGCGGGTCCGCAATGCCGCCGGCCGAATTGCCGTGCTCATCGAGCCGGATACACGATTCGTGTCCATCAAGAACCGGGTTCGAGCGATTCAGTCCGGCTCGCAGGCAGTGGGTGCCTATCGCATAGCGGGTCGTCCCAATCACCTGGAGGTGAGGGGAAAGTGCAAGACCGAGCAGGGGCCCTTCGACGTGGCCATTGAGAATCCCGCCATCTTCTTTGGTTTTCTGTTGGCCGAATTCCTGGGGTCCGAAGGGATCTCTCTGCAAGGGCAGATTGTGGAGCGAGGCTTCGCACCGTCCCCCGATTGGCAACCCGTGGCGCTATGCCGAACCCCCCTGAGTGAATGCCTTAAACGCTGCAACAAGGACAGCTTCAATTTGGTCGCCGAGGCCCTGCTCAAAGAGATCGGAGTCCATGCTAACGGTGGACAGGGCGACGGAAGTTGGGCGCAGGGCAGCCTCGCGGTGGGTACCTATCTGCAAAACCTGGGGATCGAGCCTTCAGAATACGTGATTGATGATGGGAGCGGCCTCAGTCGTGGCAACCGCCTGAGTGCCAACGCCATCGTGCGTGTCTTGCGGTCGGTGTATCGAGGCGAGCACTGGGATTACTACCAAGGGACGCTGGCCATCGGAGGCGTCGATGGCACCATGAAGAAGTCTTTTCGGCATCCCCCCTACCAGGGGAAGTTTCTGGGTAAGACCGGGTACATCAGTAGAGTGCGAGGATTCTCGGGTGTGTGCCGCACCTCCGGCAAAGAGTTCCTGTTCTCCATTCTTGCCAACAATGCCGACGGTATTCGATCGGTGGTCAACTCTATCGCCGAGGCCATCGTGGACACGCAATGAGCGCCGGGGGTAGGGCCCAGCTCGCAAAAAAGCAGTGCAACAGCCCCTAGAGGCTGGTATAATGCCCGCTCGTAGAGAACCGAAGAGCTCTCTTTCGCGCTGTAGAAAATTAGGAGTCATCATGTCAGGTCATTCTCATTGGGCCGGGATCAAACACAAAAAGGCGGCAAATGACGCCAAGAGAGGCAAGGTTTGGAGCAAGTGTGCCCGAATCATCATTGTGGCGGCGCGCAGCGGCGGCGGGGATCCTTCGGCGAATCTAGCCTTGCGCTATGCCATTGAGAAGGCCAAATCTGTCAACATGCCCAAGGATACCATTGAGAAGGCGATCAAAAAGGGCACGGGTGACGTCGAAGGCGTCAGCTATGAGGAAATCCTCTATGAAGGGTATGGAACGAATGGCGTGGCTATTATGGTGGAGACCTTGACCGACAACCGAAATCGAACGGGGCCGGAGATTAAAAAGCTGTTTGAACGCCACGGTGGTTCGTTTGGGGTCAGCGGATGTGTCAGTTGGATGTTCAGCAAGAAGGGGGTTGTCACCGTGAGCACGGCGACGGTCGCCGAGGAAGATCTGATGGATATAGCCTTGGGGGCGGGTGCTGACGATATGCAGACGACGGGGGAAGTGTTCGAGATTACCTGTGAGCCGACCCAATACGATCAGTTGCTCTCGGCCCTGCGCGATCGCGAAATACCGACCGAGATTGCGGATCTGGTGATGGTGCCGCAGAATACCATCGACATTTCAGAGGCGGCGGTGGCCACCAAGATTCTAAAATTCATGGAGGCGTTGGATGACCATGACGACGTGCAAAACGTCTCTGCCAATTTCAATATCTCGGATGAGATTGTGGCGCAGATGTCGTAAGGCTTCGCCATTTCTAGCGGTCCAGGGGTCTCTTATCGAGTTGCTTCAACCGTTCTTGAGCGGTGGCAAGTGTTGCCTTCCCCAGTCGGCTAACCGGCGCCCCGTAACTCGGATACATCTCTCCAAACTGTTTTTGGAATTGGTCCTCGATTTCGATGGCCAGTCGGTAGTGTTCGACCGCATCCGCCACGCGTCCCGCACCCTCATATATCGAGGCCAATTTAAAGCGGAGCCGACCGGATTGCGGATAGAGTCGTACGGCCCTTTCACCTGCCGATAGTGCCTCTTTCTCCTCACCCAGGAGTGAACAGACGTTGCTCAGCTTCTCATGGCTCTTGTAGGCGGAGGGATTCCGTGCGACGGCCTCGAGGAAGCAGGCCTTGGCCGCGTGCAGAGCTGTCCGATCCCTCTTGTCTCCCTGGAGGTAGTCGTGTAGATAGAGTCGCCCCTGGCGGTAGAGAGCGGATTCGGCGAGCGGATCCCAATCGGCCGCCCGGCCCAAATGATGTTGGCTGCCGCGGAGGTCGCCTCTGGTGAGGGCTTGGTTCGAGAGACCGACGTGGTGGCTACTCCTCACGACTGGCAGGACGCCAAAAACGAAGCAGAGGACCAGGCAGACGACGAGCAGGGCGCTCAGCCCATACCGGACGGGGACTGCCAAGAGGACAGGTCGGCGGTTGATTTGCTGTTGTAAGTTGCGCCGGGCGATCAGGCAGGCCACCAGCGTCCAGAAGCTGGTGGCGACGCCCGGTTCGAAGAGCGCAAAGTCGGTCATGCTGGCGATGAGCAGGGCGACGATGCCATAGCTGAGAACGGCCGTGACGGCGGTGTGACTCTCTGGCACGCCGTCGGTCTGAGAGAGGGCTGCTACGGCTGTCGCCAATACCAACAGGCCGGCGACCAGGACCAGCGTGTGCATAAAGGCTGACAGGACCACAAGGAGGGGATCAGCTCCCATGAACTGGGCGATGGCCGGTTTGGCACAGAGCAAGAAGGTGGCCAGCACGAAGGTATAGCCCAGGAAGCGATGCTTGGAAGGTCCGGGATCCCTGGCTCCGGAGGCGGTCCTTTCGGAGGACACCTGGACACGGCCGCGCAGGATGGGGATGCCGATCATGGCCAGGAAGCCCAACAGGCCCAGCGGCCCATACTGTGACAGCAGGCTGAGCAAGACATTGTGCGGATCGGCGATGGATTCAATGGCGGTCATCGGCTTGTACCGATAGTAGGCGTCGGCAAAGTTGCCCGGCCCGACGCCTAGGATGGGGTGATCGGCGATCATCTGGCAGGTCGCTCGCCAGTACTGCCAGCGAACCAGCATGGAGTTACCGCCCGGAAGGCGATCGTGCCGCAGGCCATAGCTGACAAGCAGAGTAGCCGCGAGCAGGGCAACCGATGCCAGAGACAGAAGCACGGTTTTCCAGTGTCGCCTGATCCGGTCTCGCCATCGAAAGTGGAGGGCGCCCACCAGGCTGGCCAGGCAGAGGCTGCCGATGGCGGCCTTGCTCCGGGTCAGGACAAGCCCTCCGAGAACGATGATGAAGAAAATTGGAATGAAGAGGCGGACGCCACGACTGGCGGCTTCCTTGGACTGGCTGGTTTTTTGCTCGGACCACAGGGTCAGCAGCGCGACCAATGCGACCAACAGAAACGCGCCGGCCGAATTGCGGGTCGTAAAGAACCCATTGACACCCCGGGAATAGAGTCGATGCTCGAAGAGGAAATGCTCGAGGGTCCCGGCATCAATGCCGACGACCCGGAGCAGGCTATCAGGATCCCTTTCATATTGATCGATGGTGTCTTGGTTGGTGAAGAAGTACTGGTCGGCACATTCATAGGTACAGAGCAGGCCCAAGGCCCCCAGGGCGATCAAGATCAGGCGGATCTTGTTTGCAGAGTCCAGCAGTTGGACCAGGAGCGCACAGAGCAGCATAGGCGTCAGGAAGATCAGGCAGTCGCTGATGGCAGAGCGTTTGTCTGGGGCCGAAAGGGTCCCCGCCACAGCGGCGATGCTCAAGAGGACCGCGCCTATCCCCAGGCCGGTGGTCCGATACGCAGTCTGTCGTCGACACAGCGCCCGGATGAGCCAAAGGGCGGCGGCCACGATCAGCACGAAGGAGAGGACCAGGCTATAGGCCAGATCATAGGTATTGAGTGACCCCGCGGAGGTAGTGGCAACCGGCGATTCCGTCACGACGCAGCGCAGACCCAACACACAGAGACAGAGACCTAACAACATCGAATTCAACCCAAGTCCGGCAGGCCGAGATTTGAGTGTGGGGTTGGATGCTGGCTTGATCATGAGACGCTGCTAGGTGTCCTGGCGGACGTTGCTTTCGAAGATGGCAATCAGCGCCAGGACCATCACGGTTTGGACGAAGATCAGAATCGCGCCTGCGAGGTCTACCTGATAGAGGAAGGTGGCGCCCAGACCGGTGCAGAGGGTCGCCAGATAGAGCGTCAGCACCGTCTGCGTGTCGGTTAGCCCATGCCGCTTGAGACGGTGGGAGAAGTGCTGCGTGTCCCCGACGAAGAGACTTTTGCCTTGCCGTAGTCTCAATGCCATGACGCTCACGAAGTCGTACAGAGGGACAGCCAGGGCGATGAGCGGGATCAGGACGTGATACCAGGTGCCACTTAGCGCTTCCTGGTAGTAGGTGGTGCGAACGCTGAACACCGCCACCAGAAAGCCTACGATCAAAGAGCCCGCATCTCCCATGAAGATCCTGGCAGGCGGAAAATTGAACAGGAGGAACCCCAACAGGGCACCGACAAAGACCAAGGTTAGCCCTCCCACCAAGATCTGGCCACTCGTGACCGCTCCCACAAAGAGAATGCTGCTGACCACGGCGGCGATCCCGGCGCAGGCGCCATCCATATTGTCCAGAAAATTGAACACGTTGACCAGCAGCACGATCCACAGGGCCGACAGGGGGACCGTGACCCATTGGCTTTCGATGAAAAACTCCACCCGGATCTCAGCCCAGGCGGCCGCCATGCCTGCCACACAGAACTGAACGATCAGCTTAAGGCCAGGCGCTAATCCCCTGCGGTCATCGCACAGTCCCAAGACAAACAGGCTGGTGATGCAGAGCAACAAGACCCAAAGCTCGTTTGATCGTGCCCGCACATCGTCCCATTGGATGTTCGAACGATCCATCAACTGACTCACGGACGCCGGCAGGTCTGGTACTTGGATGGCGAGCAAGGGCAAGGCCAGAGTCAGAAAGAGCGTGCCAAAGAGGGCGATCCCTCCTCCGAGCGGCACGGTGGTCCGATGGTGCCGATCTGTTCGCGGACGCGCCACCAACTCCATCCTGAAGGCCAGCCTCCTGGCCAGGGCGGTGAAGAGGACCGTGAGGCAAAAGCCTCCCGCTATAAGACTCGTGGCATAGACAATCATGATCGTGTTTCTAGGATTTGCCGCGGCTCGCCTAGTCGACGGGGTGTCTTGCCTCTCTGTTCGATTTCAGTTGTTCGATGAGTCGCGTTCTCACCGATTCAAAAAACGCCCAATAGCATTCCTGGTGATAGTCCGGGTAGGTGTAGCGCATGAGGCTCCACTCTCCTCGATCGACGACCAAGGTCACCTCGGCGTAGATGTTTTCACCGATATAGAGTCGGTGGGAAAAATTCTTCGTGGACGCGAGAACCAGCTTAGAAGGTTCAATATAGCCGGGATCCAGATTTACGGGCCGCGGGTAGGCGTGATGCAAAGTTTGGGAGAGTTCCTGTTCCAGCGCATTGGTGCGATGCTTGATCTTTGCCAGCGCTCCCGGCGACATCAACTCAGAGAAAGCCACGAACTGACGTAGGATGTGCGTACCCATCTCTTTGCGGTAGTAGGTCGTTTGTGTAAAGGGCCATACCTCGCTCTGCAAATCGAAAGGACCCAATTGCTCGCTCATGGATACCAAAGCGGATTGCAAACAGTCTTGGTCGGAGGCCAAGACGCCGCATATCAGCTTGACCGGCTCTGGTGTTTTAATCTCCCACATGCTGTCTCTTTTAGAGGGCACACTCCGACAGGAGCGATTCCACCAGGGCCTGCACCTCCTGGCTCGCCTCCTCGACGGCTACGTCGCGGCCTTCCCGCTCCCGGCGCAGCTTGAGCTCCACATTGCCCTGGGCCAACGAACGCTTGCCCACCGTGATGCGGACGGGAATGCCGATCAGATCGGCGTCTTTAAACTTGACTCCGGCCCGCAGGGGGCGTTCGTCCCACAGGACCTCGATGGAACGTTCGGTGAGTTCCTGGTAGAGCCGGCGTGACACCGTGGCCACGGATTCCTCTTCGGGATTGACCGAGCAGATGAGCACCGCGAAGGGGGCGATGGTGACGGGCCAGATGATGCCATGCTCGTCATGCCCCAATTCGACCGCGGAGGCCATGATGCGATTGATGCCAATCCCATAACAGCCCATGATGCAGTACCCCTCTTTGCCCTGATCATCGAGAAAGGTCGCCCCGAGCTTGGTACTGTACTTGGTCCCCAGCTTGAATACCTGGCCCACCTCGATGCCTTTCTTGAAGAGAAGCGGTTTGCCCTGGAAGGTGTCACCTTCACAGGCGTTACGAATGTCGGTCACGAGGACCTTAGGTGGCTCCAAGGAGAAGTCACGGCCCGGCACGACATGCCGCAGGTGGGCGTCGGTTTTATTCGCGCCCGCAACACCCTCGGCCATGGCGGCGACCGCGTGGTCGACGATGAGTTTGCTCACGCGGGCCTCCAAGCCGACGGGACCGGCAAAGCCCACCTGCGCCCCCGTGCACGCTTCGATGGCCTTCGCCTCGGCAAGCTCGATACGTTGGCCGGGAAACAACTGCGTGAGTTTTTCCGGGTTGACCTCATGGTCGCCCCGTACCAACACGCCGACCGTTTCATCCTCAGTGGCATAGATCAGGGTCTTGATCATGTCACAGGGTCGGGTCTTTAAGAAGTCACACACCGCCTCAATGCTGCCCACTTGCGGAGTGTGCACTTCTTCGAGGGCCGGTGCCTCCGTGGCGGGCTCTTCCTTTGCCAGGGGATCCACCGCGGCCCGCTCGAGATTGGCCGCATAGCTCCCGTCCTCGCAGTACACGATGACATCTTCGCCCGTCTCGCAGGGAACGGTAAACTGATGGGAGCCTGATCCGCCCATCTCCCCCGTCTCGGCCTGGACGATGACGGTGTCCACGCCGCAACGCCGAAAGATGCGGCAGTAGGCGTCATACATGGTCCGGTAGGTCGCATCCAGGCATTCGGACGTGGCATGGAAACTATACGCGTCCTTCATCAGGAATTCCCGGGAGCGAATCGGACCGAATCGCGGTCGGAACTCATCTCGGAACTTGGCGCTGATCTGATAGAGATTGATGGGCAACTGCTTATAGGAACTGATCTCCGCGGCCGCGTGGAAAGTCACCACCTCTTCGGCCGTCGGACTGAGCACATTCATGCGACCATGCCTGTCTTTCAGGCTGAAGATCGTCGGCCCGTAGTCCACGCTGCGACCCGTCTGGTTCCACAGATCGAGCGGTTGGAGAGAGGGCATCAGGATCTCCTGCGCCTCCGAGCGATTCATTTCCTCACGAACGATGGCGATGATCTTGAGCAGACTACGATGACCCAGGGGCATGTAGGTGTAGGTGCCGCTGGCGACTTTTCGTATGAGTCCGGCCCGAATCATCAATCGATGACTCACCACCTCCGCATCGGCCGGGACTTCTTTCACCGTAGGAATGAGCATCTGACTGTATTTCATATCGATCCCCGAAGAGGTACGGATCAGGTTAGGGTGTTCGGTCACAGCTCAATGGACGGCAGCGGTTATAGTTCAAAGTGCCTCTGCATGCAAGCGTGGGCGCGATCCACCGACCATAATCAGTAATCAGTAATCGGTAGTCGGTTCGAGCCAAAAACAGACCCACCGACCCACCGACCCACTGACCCACTGACCCACTGACTACAGAGGTCCCCCCTTGCCTGGATGCGGAACAACGCGTAAGATGACCCCCTTCGCAATGACACCCTATTCTGTCGCCGACGATTATGGAGCAAGTAATGGAACACGTCTATATCAATGCCATCGTCGCGGGCCAAACGGTCAACGATATCTATCTGGTCAAGGACCCGATCCTCCGCAGCACGACACGGGGCGACCTCTATATCGCCATGTACCTGTCGGATCGCACCGGTCAACTGAATGGACGGATGTGGCAGGCCACCGAGGAGGTTTATGCCTCTCTTCCCAAGCCCGGTTTTGTCCACATTCGGGGGCGCAGCGAACGCTATCAGAACAATCTCCAGATCGTTATCAACAGCGTACGCGTGGCGGGCGCGGAGGAAGTGGACCTGGACGATTTTCTTCCGAAAACCGACAAAGACGTTGATCAGTTGTTCGAGGAGGTGAAGGAGATGCTCGGGCGCATCGAACATGCCCAGCTCGCCGCCCTGGTGAATGAGTTCCTGGCCGACGACACCTTGATGGGAAAGCTGCATCGCAGTCCTGCCGGCATCAAGCTGCATCATGCCTATCTGGGCGGCTTGCTGGAACACACCCACAACATGCTTCGCGTCGCCTCGGCCATCTTGCCCTTCTATCCCGAGGTTCAAGGGGATTTGGTGTTGGCCGGGATCTTTCTGCATGATCTGTGCAAGACCGACGAGCTTGCCTGTGACATGGCATTTTCCTACACAGATTCCGGTCAATTGGTCGGCCACCTGGTAAAATGCGTTCACCTGATCAACAAGAACGCGGACAGTCTCCGGCAGAAGGGGCAGACGATCGATGAGGAGGTCGTTGACGCACTGAGCCACATCGTGGTCGCCCACCATGGACAATATGAGTTTGGTTCGCCCAAACTCCCGGCGACGGCGGAAGCCTTCATGGTCAACTACATTGACAATCTAGACGCGAAAATGAGTCAGGTCGCCGCGGCGGTGGAAGCCGATCCGGGCGATTCGGATTGGACCGCCTGGCAAAATTCACTGCAGACGCGCCTCTATCGCAAACGAATCGTCTAATAGCAGGGCCTCCAGCAGCGCCAAGATCTCCAATCCACCTCCGACAGCGTGCAGCCAGAATGCGTGATCCACTCAAACAGTACTCCGTCAGCCAAGTCACCAACCTGGTCAAAGCGGCCATCAATGCCCGCCTTCCCGCGCGGCTGGTCGTCCGCGGTGAGATTGGAGACTGGAAGCAGCACCACAGCAGCGGGCACTGCTACTTTACCCTCAAGGACAAGGGCAGCGTCTTGCCGGCGGTGATGTGGGCCGGCAAATTCAAGTCCGTCCGTTTTGAGCCGGAAGAGGGGATGGAAGTACTCGCCACGGGTATCGTGGATGTTTATCCCGTCGGAGGCAAATACCAGTTTTATGCGGACAAGCTGGAGCCCCAGGGCGTGGGCCCGCTACAACTGGCCTTCGAGCAGATGGTCGCCAAACTGCAGGCAGAGGGTCTCTTCGAGGACGAGCACAAGAAGCCCATCCCCTCGTTTGCCGAGCGCATCGGGGTCTTGACCAGTGAATCGGGGGCCGCCATTCACGACATCTCCGAGAGCATCTTCAGCCGCTGGCCCCCGGCGCGGCTCTTCCTCTTTCCCGTGCCTGTGCAGGGACAGGGGGCCGCCCTTGCCATCGCCGACACCATTGACCGGATCAATCGGGCTCCGCAGCGGCTCGGCCTGGACCTTCTGATTGTGGGCAGGGGAGGCGGGTCGCTGGAGGATCTGTGGGCCTTTAACGAAGAGGTTGTGGCCCGGGCCATTTACGCCTCCAGCCTGCCGATCATCACCGCGGTCGGCCATGAGGTGGATACCACGGTCGCGGATCTGGTCGCCGACGCCCGGGCCTCGACGCCCACCAAGGCCGCGGTGGTCGCCGTCCCCGATGGCGAAGACATTGCGGAGCGGTTGCGGCACTATCGAAGTCGTCTGGTCGGCAGTCTGCACAGCCGCGTGCAGCTAGGCCATTCCCCGCTCCACACCATACGCGCCAGTGAGGTCTTCAAGAAACCCGGCACCGTGGTGTGGCACCGACAGCAACAACTCGACGAACTCATGGCGGCGCTCCGCGAGTCCCTTCGGGACCTTGCCACCTACCATCATGAGCAACTCAACCGATATGTCGAGTCTATCCAGAGGCTGGAGCCCTATCGCCTGCTGGGAGCACGACGCCTGGAACTCGACCGGCTGCCAACCGGGCCACCAACGGCATCGCCACCAAGCTCGAGCGGGGCAAGATGATCCTGGAGGCACGGGCCGGTCAACTCACGGCCCTGAATCCCAAGTCGGTCCTAGGCAGGGGATTTACCCTGACCAAACGCAAGAAGACCGGCGCGATCCTCCGGACCGCAGAGGGAATCCGGCCTGGAGACCTCCTACTCACTGAATTCGGCCAAGGAAAAGTGATTGAAAGTCAGGTGACGAGCCAGTAGGGTTCAAGGCTCTGTCTGAAAACTCGATCTGGCTTCGAGCGGCCCTTTTTTCGCCTGGCTGCATCCGGCTGCATCGACGATCGAACCAACATCGCCTGCTTCGCCGTCTTTGCCAGGCGAAAAAATTGCTCGCTCTCGGGCCGACGACGAAGTTTTCAGACAGAGCCTGGGTTCTGTCTGAAAGAAAGTGCATGGAAAAAAAGAGTCAACAAGCCAACGAGGCCACGGACCTCAGCTTTGAAAAGGCGATCGCCGAACTCACCGACATCGTCGACAAAGTGGAGCAGGGCGAGATTCCGCTGGAAGAGAGCCTGCGGCAATACGAAAAGGGCATGACCCTGATCAAGCACTGCCGCACGGTCCTGCAGCAGGCAGAACAACGGATCGAAAAGATGTCCCTCCAAGACGATGAACCGGCCGAGGGCTCTGAGTGATACAGTTATAAACGCGAGCGTGGCGGAATGGCAGACGCGCTAGGTTTAGGTCCTAGTGTCCTTAGGGACGTGGAGGTTCGACTCCTCTCGCTCGCAGTGTGTCCCTTCCCATGGAACCACAAGCCCGGTTTTTGCGATCCTCGGGTGAGTTCTTGAACTCATCCCGGAACCTGTTTGTTACGAGATTGAGCGAAGGGTTTGTGGTCAAGGCCGGAGGTAGAAAAGGCTCGGAGGCGTACTGAAGTACGTCGAGAACCTTTTATGCCGACAACGCAGATCCATGGACACTGCAGCCAATCGCAGTAAAAAGAGGTTTCGGGTTGGGTTCCCGATTGACAAGTCAGTATCAATGATAAATAATGCCGGACCTATCCATTTGCCCGGGTGGCGGAATAGGCAGACGCGCTAGCTTGAGGGGCTAGTGTCCTTCGGGACGTGCTGGTTCGACTCCAGTCTCGGGCAGTTCCACTTTATGTACCGAGCAGTACATGCCCGTATCTTGCTGGAAATAAGCACTTTCTGAGCATTCTTCGGAGTTAGCTTGCGGCTCTTTACTGTCACTTGCAGCAGGGTACTGTGCCGGATTCTGTGCCACGCCTTTGCCGTCAGCCAATAGGGACATTTTGGCAGCTTCCTGTAGATCCTCCTCGGTAACCTGGGCGTAATGCTCCAGAGCAACCTGGGGACTGTTTCCAATCCAGGAACATACAGCCTTAACATTACCATTGGTCATCTTGAACAGCTCGGTTTCCCGGGTACTTCTCATGTTCTGGAACAGTTTGGGCCACGGTTCAAGCCCGGTCCGCCGAATAATCTTGGTCAGTTGGGTTCTCAGATTTGTGGATTTGTCCCTATATCGGGTAATACAGAAAACATCACCCTCTTTTGCATGGTCAAAAGCCTCCTGGAACAGGGGCCTAAGCTCCGGAAACATAGGGACAGTCCTGATTCCGCCATCTTCGTGGTGTTCTGTCTTGCTGGCATGAACAGTGAACTGATTGTGCTCGAAATCCACGTCCTGCCATTTGAGCCTTAGAATCTCGCTGGGGCATCTTAACCCACCCCAGCGTGCAAGGCCAAATATAAGCCGCCATTGTGCATCTGGGCATTCTTCTAAGACTTTCATGGACATGTCCAGCGCGACAAAGAAGAAGCGGCTCTTGTTTGCCCTTACCGTTACTGGCTGGTCTTTGCCTTTGAATGGATTCTTGGTAATAATCTCTGCGTCAATGGCATCGTTGAAGTATTGCCGTGCTAGGCCTATCAGCCGCCTAACCGTATTCTCTTTGAGACCAAGCGTTGATTTCAGATATACGCGATAATCCTTCGCCTGCTGAACCGTAATTTCATCAATGGGTTGATCCTTGAAGAATTCGGACATCTTATTGGCTGCATTCTGCCATTTGCCCTTTGTAATTAGCTTAACGTCTGGACGTCTCTCGATATACTCATTAACCATTTGACCAGCTGTCAAGCTTTCCTGTGCAGAGGTAGCGTCCCTGGCCAAAACCAATCCGACTGCCGCCAGCTTTTTGTGCATGTCATCTTCCAGTTCAGCTACCCAGCGTGCCGTCTTGTCGTCCAGACACCCAGTAATCCGTGCCGCGATCAGTGCTTCCAGTCCGACTTTGAAAGTCTCGGCCTGTCTGAGGCTGGCCTTGCCCAGACGGATAGTCTTGCGGCTGCCATCCCCCGCCACGAACAGGATTCGCTTTCGTCCATTTCGGTCTTTTCCGATGCTTGCCATGTCAATCACCTCGCCATTCGAGCCAACAATTGCGCAACAACCCTGTAACTGTGAGGCCGGCTGCCTTGGCATCACTGGTCAATTGCCTGTATTCTGCGGGTTTCAGACGGAGCGTGACCATCCGACTAAGCTTGTCTTTTGGTTTCAAGGGTGCTCGTCCCATGCGTGCCCGTTTCTTTTCCATATGAGCAATATACTTATTGTAATACAGACCGTCAAGAACTTTTTTCAGACTTTTCTGAAATCCACTGCCGTAATCCGTCCAGCGGATAGCGAACGGCAC
>JADFHU010000642.1 GCA_022567055.1 Planctomycetota bacterium | reverse complement strand
AAATGCCGGAACAAAAAGAGTATTATATAAAATTGTAAGTACATATTTATTCCGGTCAGTTTTAAAAGGAAAGCGGTCGGTTGTAATTTCAACATCCGAGAAAGATTTTAATAGCTCCTTAAATTGTTGTATTGAATACTGTTTAAAGACCGGAGCTTCCTCTCTTGGTGGTTTATTATTAAATACCTTATACAAAATATTCAGCCACGAATTGGAATTATATACGCTGAGATACGCCTCACCCCCTTTTTTGAGTACACGGTGTATTTCTTGAACCATTTTATCGGGAGGCGAAGAGTCAGTTTGACCTTGACGAGACATTCAGGAGGCAGTCGAGAAAACGGGTCGTAGAACTGCAAAGCGGCGATGAAGCTTCTAGAGTAGTGTGGAAGAAAATCGCTAGTGAATCTCGGCGTCACTATCAGCCTATCTATAATGCGCTCTCCGTTAGACTGACCGAAGCGGACGAGTGCGGTGAGAGTTTCTACAATGACATGTTGGCACCCCTGGTGCAAGATTTACAAGAGCGGGGCCTGGCCCGTCTATCCGACGGGGCGATCTGTGTCTTTCCGGAGGGTTTCGTCAACAAGGAAGGGGACCCTCTGCCCTTCATCATCCAGAAGTCAGATGGTGGATTCCTTTACGCGACGACGGACCTGGCCGCCAATCGCTACCGCAGCGAGACCTTAAGGGCCGATGCCATCGTCTATGTCACGGATGCGCGGCAGAAGCTGCACTTCGAGATGCTGTTTCATACCGTCAGGGCGGCGCGATGGACGGACCGGGAGGTGGATCTGGCCCACGTGACCTTCGGGACCGTCTTGGGGGCCGATGGCACGCCGCTCAAGACCCGGTCGGGTGACAGCATCAAGCTGAAGGATCTGCTGGATGAGGCTGTGGTGCGCGCCGGGGAGGTCGTTGAGCGGAAGAACCCGGACCTACCGGCAGAGCAGAAGGTGGCGATTGCGCGGGCCGTCGGGATTGGGGCGGTCAAGTATGCCGACTATTCCAACAATCGCACCAGCGACTACGTGTTCGACTTCGACAAGATGCTGGCTATGGAGGGGAACACCGCGCCCTACATGCAGTACGCCTACGCCCGCGTGCAGTCCATTGGCCGCAAGGCGGCAGATAAGGGCATCGACGTGGACGGCGATCTGGCCGGTCTGAGTCGGGTCCATTTGGCCGAGCCCGAGGAACTCGATCTGGCCAAACACCTGGTGCGCTACGGTGACACCATCAAGGCGGCACTGGTCGACTACCACCCCAACTACCTGACCACCTACCTCCACGAGCTAGCGCAGAAGTTCAGTCGTTTCTATGCGAGCTGCCCGGTTCTGGCCGCGGACGCCGGCCAGCGACCCTCGCGTCTACTCCTCTGCGATCTGACGGCGCGGACGATCAAGCACGGTTTGACTCATCTGCTGGGTATCGAGGTGGTGGAACAGATGTGAGGGATGATCAAAGAGGGACAGTTGGTCCTGGGCACCTGGCAGAGCCTCTATTTCTGCGAGTTTGACGGGCCCCGGACGCGGCGGGTTATCGTGCAAGTACGAGGGGTCTAGTTTTATTCAAGCCCTCAGTGCGACGAAGGATCCGCTGAACTCACCGGCTTGGATACCTTCGTACTCCAAGTGCGACTTCAGCATCATCTTGGCCTTACCCCAGCGATCCAACATACTCAGAAAATCGGACCATCTCTTCTCCTCTGTCAGGTGACAGACTGCGCTAAAGCGCCCCTTAATGGGACTACGATAGACAACTTTATTCTTGTGAATGACCAGCCGAAAGTCCCCCGGGACATCGAGCAGCCTGAGGTGGAGCAGGATCCAGCAAGCCAGGGTGGCCGCGGCACTGATGCTGCCGCCGAAGGCCGTCTCGCGGTGGTTGATGTTGGGTTCCAGGGGGATGGACAGTACGACCTTTTGTTTTTGAGCGTGTGTCACCTCAATGCCCATCGCCCGCGACAGAGGGATGTGCTGGTAGAGGTAGTCCTGCACTTCATCGTTCGTCATTTTGGGTGGTCTTTTAGTCTTGTCCTGGTCACAGGGTGATTACCAATCGGAAACGGTCCGAAATCATACTCGCATCGGGACCCTCTTGTCTACCCCCGTAGTCGTTGTCGTAATCGTTGTCGTAGTCGACAACCCTAGCAAGCCTGTTCAATGTTTCGAATACGATTACGACAACGACTACGACTACGAGCGTGCCAGTGAGACTGAACTGAACCACAAACTCTTCCGCGAGGTCTCTACCCCTACACCCGGCCATAGATGGCGGGCCTGGCACTCTCGGGGTCTGCTAGGTTTTCGATGAGCGCCCACGTCTGGTCGCCGTAGGAGAAATGCCACCATTCGCTGGGGAGGCGATGAAACCCTGCATGCGTCATGACATCGTAGAGGAGCGTTCGGTTGGCGTGATAGTGTCTCTCCTTCTCGCCCCTGACTGCCGCAAAGAAACTGGGAGCGGAGCGCTCGCTCAGTTCATCGATCTCGGTTCCCATGTCCAAGGGACGTTTGTGAGGGTCAACGATGGTCAGGTCGAGCGCGGCACCGGTGGAGTGAGGTGGGGGGGAGGTTGTGTCCTGGGAGGCGGGGGCCCAGAATGTCTCAACCAGGGAACGAATCTCATCCTGTGCGATGGGGTCCAGGCGCTTGAAAGACCCGCCATGTTGCTCGGAGGCGATTCTTTCCCATTCATGCTCGATCATGAACCCCTGTACGGAGAGAGGGCGGTAGGCGTCGAAGAGGCGCAGCTGAAACCCCGGGTGCTGTTTGCTTAGGCGGGCTTGGGCCGCCTGTAGGCGTTGCGCGACGGTAACGCGCAGAAACCAAGGGCCCTGTTCCCCATAGGGGGCGCCTGCGGCAGCGTAGGGGTGGGGTGAGGTGAATGATACGTCGGGGGAAATCTCAACCAGGGGCTCGCCGCAGTCCTCGATAGAGAGGGTCACCCTACATTGCCTCCAGGCTTGGGGATCACGCTGTTCCAGGAAGTTCCCGACGTCCGAGATGGGCGAGGCCGCAAAGGAATGCTGAAGGCCGGCCAGGCTTGCCCTACATCCCCTGGTCATCCGATGCGACTCGCCTGGGAAAGAGGGCACTGGTCTTGCCTGTCACGTAGTAGGCCAGCAAGCCCACCCACTCCTTGGCGCCGAACTGAAGATTCCGCAGGTGTCCGGAGAGATCGAATTGCACCCTCATAAGCTCGCCCGGCTGGGTCCAGTGGTCCACCGGATAGGGCAACACGGACCAGTCCTGCTTGCGAAAGACGCCCACCGATCTGGGCATGTGCCAGGCCGTCGTGATAAGGATCCAGGTTTCGCCCTCTTGGGGCTCGACCAATGCCTTGCTGTAAAGGGCGTTTTCGTAGGTGTTGCGGGACTCGCTCTCGAGAATCAGCCGTGACGGGTCCAGACCGAGGTCGTGGAAGAGCCTTTTGGCGACCGTGGCGCCGCTGCTGGATTGATCGAAGATGTTCCCACTGCCACCGGTGAAGACCAGCTTCGCCTGGGGATAGCGTTTGGCCAATATCAGCAAGTAGATCAGGCGTTCGGCACTCTCGCCGACTTCTACCTGTTCCCAGAGGCTGGAGCGTTTGGCATCTTCGCCGCCACCGAGGCAGAGGATGCCGTCCACCGATTCCGGCAAGGGCGGGTTGGTTTGGAAACGCGATTCCAAGGGATAGAAGAGCCATTCGTCTACAGGGAACAGCGCCGCCACGAGAAGAACGCCGGAGAGTGACACCAGGA
>JADFHU010000641.1 GCA_022567055.1 Planctomycetota bacterium | reverse complement strand
TGCGGTTATTCTCGTAGATTCTGGGAATATGGTCAGCATACGCCTCGTTCGTCAGGCGGTCGTTCAGTTCCAAATCCAGTTCGCGCAGGTTTTTAAGTTCCAACAGAGCTGTTATATCTGAAACCTTGTTCTCGAAAAGATTGAGATATTGTAGGTTCCTAAGTGTTGCAAGCGGTCCTACGTCACTAACGTCATTGGAAAACAGAGACAAGTCGTACAATTGTGTTAGAGTAGAAAGCGACCTAATACTCTCAAACTTGTTGAGAAAAAGCGTAAGGGTCTCAAGATTTATCAAGTTTGACAGACCGGAAAGATCGTCAATATAATTCTTTCCCAGCAAAAGACTCGTTAGTTGCGTCATTTGTGATAAATCGTGAATACTCCTGATATCGTTTTCTTGGAGATTGAGAAAGCGAAGATTAGCCAGACTGGCAAGGGATGATAGGTCATAGATTTCATTATCATGTATGTTTAGGAATTCTAGATTTGTCAGGCTTGCCAAAGGTGATAGATCGCTTATTCTATTCTCATGAATGTCTAGATACTTAAGTTGCCTTAGGCTTGAAAGGGGCGAAAGGTCGCTGATGTGATTATTATTGGGTACCAGCTTCCATAGATTTTTCAGTGATGACAGGGGTGATAAGTCGACTATCTGATTATGTGTAAGACGTAAAGTTTGCAGGTTTTTAGCATACTCAAGCCCTGTAAGATCTGATATCTTACGTCCACTTGCCTCGAGGGATGTTAACCAGAGCATATCTGCAGGCGTGGGATCAAAGATCTGCAGGGCATCTTCCACAGCCCATTGTAGTTGGGGATCGGAGAATTGTACCCTCTCTTCCGCGCCTGCCGGACTCACCCAGCAGACAAGCATGCCGACCAGGAATAGACGTCGCGGCATATCTCGGTCCTCCTAAAGTGTCGTGTGGGTATACTCCTGTTCCCTGCGGCATCAGAACCGTCAGGTGATGCGGACAAGCCCACCAACCTCTCTGTTCCATATTCCTGCTTTGTAGTGACCCAGCATGCTGGGCCTTCTCGTCATCCGGCATTAAGTACGCTTGGCATATGAGCCCTGTTGTGGGCGCGGGAGTAAACGGGAGGTTGTCACCGGGCAGACCAAGCTATCTTATAAAGAACGCGTGGTGTAGAGAATTCTTCCCGTTCACTAGACGCACATCGGCTAGTGTGCTGCATCTTACCTAGGTTGTCAATACGAAACACCTCCTCTGTCACAGATCAAAGGCCTTCTGCATCTGCTCGCGCACCTGCGTTAAACGTTTTAGACCACCGCCACCGACCTCAGCCGTTGCCCAACCCGTGAAACCAATGTCTCCAAGAGCCATGCGAACCTGGTCCCAGGGAACATCATCGGTTTCACTGGTGATGTCCACGAATTTATCGTTGGCACGACTAAAGCCTTTCACATCGAGTTTGACACAGCGGTAGCCAAACGTGCGGATCCATTCGGCCGGCTGTCCATACTTCCAATGATTGCCAATATCGTAGTACATGCCCACCCAAGGACTGTTGAAGCTGTCCACGAAGTCGACGAAACGCTCTGCGCCTTGCTCCGGTGGGCCGTCGTGGTCATACATCATCTGGTTCCAGACATTCTCAATCAGGATCATCTGTCCCGTCGCCGCCGCCCATGGCAACAGCTTCTGGATTTCCTCTCGGGCTCGCTGCTCAACCACATCGACCGATCCATCCGAGCCCCGCCCGACCACGATCAAGACAGCGCTGCCCCCTGCGGCGTGCGAAACGCGAATACAATGCTCGATGTTTGAACGGCCTTGATCACGATCTTCCCGTTTTGGGCTGGTAAGCCGTTGGTTCCAATGCGCGTGGTTGATTGCATTGTGTACGAAAACTCCGGAGTCGCGAACGGCAATTCGCACCTGTTCCGGCGTGAATTCCCCCGCCTGATCGAAGTCTACACCGTCGAACCCGGCTTCCTTGGCAAGCGACAGCCGGTCGGCAATCGGCAGTTTCTTGCCATCCACTTCCTTTGAAATCATGCCCAGCTTGCAGGACAGCAGGATTTTCTTGCCGACCGGTGGGCTCACGATCACGGAGCTGCTGGCATTGGCTGCATCGGCTGCCCGCGATACGCCTGAGCAGCCACTGACTGTCGCGGCGACTGCGCCTGTACCCATAGCCAGGAGGCTGCGGCGACTGATAGGCGGTGTCTTGGGTTGCATCGATCTTCTCTTCATTGGGTTCATCCACATAAAACGTCTTGTCAACTCATCCGTATTTGATCGTGTGATTGGCATTGATGGCGACCTGGTCTTCGAATTTGGGAAACATACCGATGATAATGCCGTCAGTGGGCTTAATGTTGTTAAAGGCATATTTGAATGCAGCCTCCACCTGCTCCTGTCGATCGCAGAGTCGACCTGCCGCCAGGACCTTATAGCTCAGGCAAGGCTTGGGAATCTGACGAATCATGGCGGTCATCTCATCGGGCATGCCTTGTGGATAGAGTTCGTGCTGTGGCTCCCAACCGAGTTCTTCCTTCCACTGATGCCGTCGCTTGCTAACGCGATAGAAGGACGTCATGTAGAAATCCAGATCCCAGTGGTGATCCTCCATGTATTTCAGTGTTTCGGGATTGTGCGTCGAGCAGCCGACCAGGAATCCACCCTCCCGAATACGCTGCAGATAGACCTTTACTTCGTCGACACGGTTCTCCCGCCAGTAGCGGTCGGTCCACTGGCCGTGGTGGACGACGGCAAGGGCACCCAGCTTCTTCATCGTCGATAGATCATCTCCTGGCCGATTATTTCCCGGGGCCGAGAGAATGATGAGGTTCATCCTGCCCCCCTCATTCCTGTAGCGCATCCAATCGTCGACCAGACGACCACTGACACTCGACTGCCAGGTGTTGATACCGCGGGCCTCAGCGTGATGCAACACCTCCACGACTCGGTCACCGCTGTACCAGTCGGTCATCAAACGCGAGAGAAGCTTTCCGCGGTGAGAATATCCCCACATGGGGTTGGCCCCCAGGATAAGTCTCGAAACAGAGGTGTCGCCCAAGCGAATCATGGGCATCTCTCCAGCATCCACCTTCGGTCCGTCAGGAATGGATTTCCCGCGTTTCTGTGCGGCGCCTGCAAGAGCCACGGCACCGACACTCAATGCAGCCGCTTTTCTGAGGAAATCGCGTCGATCATCGGCACGCTCGACGCAGCCCTCTTCGGCCTCATTGGGGTGAGGGAATTCGTTGGTCATGTTGAGAACCCCTTTTCCTGCGTCCAACCCATGCTTTGCGATCCGAAAGGCGGCCTAAAGGCTTATTGTGCGCGAGTTGTCGTTACACGTAGAGACGAAAATACCAGAAGACATGGAGGGGATCAAGCGAAGAGCACCTCATGTCAAAAAACTAGACTTTGTCGGACAACTCTGTTGCCTTCGTGCAGCCCCTGCTGCGGGAGCATCGTCGAACAGCTAAGAAAAAGGGCCGCTCGTCTTCGACCCAGAGGCTCAGACCCGAAGGGAAGCCAGATCGAGTTTTCCGACACAGCCTAATCCAACAAGTCAATCCGGTAATGCTCTTCGCCGGATGAACTCAAAAAGCGAGCTTGCAGACGCGTCACGACCCCGGCCCGCCGTTCGACCTCGAGGAGCATGAACATGTTGGGGACGCCCATGTCCTTGATCAGGGCGGGATGCGGAGCGTTGGCGGCCTCGATGACGCTGCCGTGCATGGGTGAGCTGATGAGTTCCTAGATGTCATAGCCCGCCA
>JADFHU010000056.1 GCA_022567055.1 Planctomycetota bacterium | reverse complement strand
GAGCAGCCGCATCTGTCTGCGATCCACCTTTTCCAGCTGTGCGACCTTCTCCTTCACCTGCCCGTGGTGGCTGAGATTGTGATAGCCGTTGATCGAACGGAGGTTTTCGTTGATCTCGAATACCGGTGTCGCATAGGCATCAATCATCAAGGTCACGATGCGCGTGGAGTCAGTCTCTAGCGCCAATTGTGCCATCGAGAGCATGAGTTGAATTTTCTCGAATAACTTGGCGTCGTCGCGAATGTCTTGGGGCGATTCTCGGTCGATCGTCGGCTTTGGCCTCTTTTCCCATGCGCCTGCCACATAGAGTCGTTCCTCGAGTTCACGCACGGAGGTGAAGTATTGGTCGAGCCGGTCACGGTCGTCACTACCCAAGTTGCGACTGAATCGACGCATGTCTTCGTTTACCGCGTCGAGAATACTGCGGCGTTCCTGCAATTGATACAGTCGCTGTTCGATCTCTCGCTGACTGCCCTGCACAAACATCTTGCGAAACAGTCTGGCGGGACTGTCCTCGGGGGGCAGCAACACGCCATCGCGGGTCCAGGAGAGGCTGCGGTTGGCCTTGTCGATGTTGACGCCGAGATTAAGGGTCGGGAATCGAGTCTGCTGACCCAGAGACTCGACGGCAAACTGGTCGAGTGAAATGGAGTTACGGAACCCGCTGCGCGTCGGGTCCCGGGCGGCCGTCAGGAAACAGTTCTCGGTTGAATGCCCACCCACCACCGCCGGATGCGACAACCCGCTGATGACGGTGAAATCTCCGCGAAACGCCTGCAACTCCTCCAGGGTGGGCGACAGCGTATAGTCAACACCCGCGTCCTGGGGAAAGAAAGGTTTTGGCAACACCCCCAGATTGTTTGAGATGATCAGCATCCGGTAAGGGACGCCAGCGCCCTTCGCCGAGCCCGCGAAAACAGGCGCCATGCAATCTAAGGCAGGCAAAGCCAGACCAACCCCCAGGCCGCGTAGGAAGCGGCGACGCGTCATTGACGTTGTGGATGCGTTCATATCTTCTTCGCTCGTTGGTCGGTATGGGGTGGATAGCCGCAAAAGATTGCGCTCTGTATCAACCCATGCAGCAGATCGCGCACGCGGTAGCCATCCGGCTCGCATTGGTCGAGGATTTCATCGATTCCTCTCCGATCGGCATAGCGCACAGGCGTGCCGGTCGAATAGAGCGTGAATTGGTGCAAGAGGTTTTTCGCCAGTTGACGGGGTTTGGAGGCGAAGATCTCTTTCAAATCGCGTATATCCTTGAATGCTTCACCCGTGCGCAACTGGCCAAAGGCTTGCACCTCTTTGGCAACACGATATTCGAACCGATGACCGGCGCGATCGATGCCGGTCACCAAACGGCCCTGCTCCAGGCCACGGTAGCGATCCCGCCATGCTCCCATGATGTCGAAATTCTCGAGTGCGAATCCAACCGGATCGAAACGGGCATGACAGGCAGAACAGGTCTTGGAATTCCTATGCAGGGCGAGAATGTCACGAATAGTCTTGGCACCGCGAATGTCGGGTTCCACAGCAGGCACAGAAGGGGGAGGCCTGGGGGGTGGATCGCCGATGAGATGCTTCATGATCCATGCACCGCGTAGCACGGGTGAGGTGATCGTGCCATTGGCGGTGATCTTCATGATGGATGCCGCGGTCAACAGACCCCCATAGGGACTCGAGTCGGCCAACTTGACGCGACGCATGGCAGAGCCGGCAACAGGGGGCAATCCATAGTGCCGGGCCAGCCGATCGTTCACGTAGATAAACTTCGAATCGACCACAACCGCGGCCGGAAGATTGTCGCGGATCATCGCGGTGAAAAAGGCGCGCGTTTCACGTTCCATCGATTCCACCAGGTAATCGTCCTTGCGGTATTCGGGATAGAGCCGGATGTCGGGCAGATCGCGGCGCACTTGGTTCAGATCGAGCCACTCATCCGTGAACTGCCTGACGAATCGCTCGAAGCGGTCATCCGCGATGAGGCGGTCGACTTCCCCGCGCAAGGTCACCGGATCGCGCATCCGGCCGTTTGCCGCATGCTCTGCCAATACCCCATCGGGCGGTGAGTTCCAAAGGAAGTGTGACAGCCGCGCGGCGATGGCAAATTGAGCATCATCCCCCTCTCCTTGGGGCTCCGGCAGATAGAGAAAATGTCCCGAGCCAAGAAAGGCCGTATAGCCGGTGAGCATCGCCTCTGCGAAGGGCGCACCCGCATTTAGTTTGTCACGAATCAATTTGAGAAAGGCCTCCTGCGCCGAATCCGGAACCGATCTACCGGCGGCCTTGGAGACAAATCTCTGAAACAGTCTCTTGGCATCCACCTTCGGTTGTCTTGAATCCACCTCGACGGGCAGACTCGCTTCAGGTTGCGAGTTGCGAATCGGCAGGTCATCAAACAACACACGATGGGAGGGAGGTGGCCAGGACTCAGGTGCAATCGGCCCATCGACCTCCAGCCATTGAAAGGCCACACCGAGATGCCCTTCGGCCGGCATGGGAGGAAAGTCATAGTAGAGCGGACCTCCATGGCTGGTGATGGGATGCGGCACCGGCAATCCCAGCAGGCTGTATTCAAACACCTCGCCGGCCTTGAGCTGGATCACCGTATGGAACACTGACCGCGTCGGCAGAATATCCATCAATCCACCGGTTGCCCGGACGTCACCGGAGACATCTGCCTTGGAGGGCTGCCTGGCGCGAAAGGTCATGGGCACCGACTCGGTGGCCGGGAGCAACCGGAAGTCACGCACCTGCCTCACGGCACGGGCAGAGAACCGCACACGGTAGGCACCATCGTGTTTGGCCTGAAAGCCGCGTGGGTAGCCGTAGTAAGGCCAGGCCGCCGAACGGAACAAGGCCATCTCAAGATCCGGATCACGCTTCCCGGATTCATGGATCTTCTTTAAATCACCGTCGCTGATGGGGACCATTTTTCCATTCTTCGCAAAGAACATCGTTTCGGCGCCCCCGTGAGCGATGACCTTGGGAAACAGGTCTGTGCCCACGGCGCGGTAGTGAGTCTGTTCCCGTGGACTAACACCACTGGCCACCGCCTCCCGAAGCGCCGCCTCTGCCGCGTCCAGAAACGCTTCCAACTGCACACGTGACATGTCGAGGGTTGTCGCGGCCCGGCTAAACCCGCCTGACGTCCGGTCTTCCGGCAATCGGTCCACAATGTCCAGATGCGGAAGCTCCAGCAGGTGGCGAAGGTTGTTCTCGTATTCCTCACGAGTCAGTCGCCGCAATGGCCCTCTGCCCTTTGCTCTCACCTCCGCCATGTCTGCTGCGAAGAGCGCCTCGTCCAGCACCGCCAGCAATGCCTCGCGTTTATCCATGGGAAGATCTTTGCTTTGGGGAGGCATCTCGCCTGACGCGACTCTGTCGTGAATCTTGATCCAACGCTCCAGGGACCGGGCGTCTTTCGGATGCCAAGCCAGCGCCTGCAGATTCAGTCCGCCTTTGGCCGTATCGTCATGGCAGTCGAAACAGTGGCCTTCGACAAGGGGAGCAATCGCCGCAAGAGGTGTGTCCTCCCAAACCGCTCTCTCCCCAGCCCAACCCACCGAAAGCGTCGACAGCAGGAGAACGGCGACAACGGTCGTCAAGCAAACGGGCCTTATTCTGATATCGGACTTCATCGCCATTTGATCCGGCTTTCCGCTGCTCGCCTGCGCCTGATGCCTCACTCAACCCAACTCGTAACACCTTCAGATTCAACACCGTTTATAACCTGTTTCTGAGTCCATAGCAAGGACTGCAACGGTCTGTCCCGAGAGAGCGCCTCGTCCAACCCTATCTTCTCCTGCTCTGTGAAACGCCCGCCCATACTCGAGTCTGTGCCGCCCACATCAGGTTTTTTGAGTTTTCCCTGGAAAAGAGGCTGAAATGCCAAGAAACCCCTTTTTGGCTCATACACGAGGTTAATTCCATGGACAACAGACGCGTAGCGCGAGCGGTTTTAGGGTTCTCACCGCTTCCTTCCCAATGGGACCTTGAATTTGGAGGTTGAAGATGCGCTCCGCGGGCATTAGCCTAGCAAACAGAGCCTGAATCGATATGGAATCCTTGGAGTGAAATTGACAATTAATAGGACCCATAAACGAATGAGGTGTCCACTCGCATAATTTCCGTCCACCGTGTTTGTAAAGGAGCTAGCCATGAATCTTATGCACCGCCGCGAATTCCTTGGAGATGTCACACGAGGCATGTTGGTTGCCGGTTTGGGGCCCGGTCTTGCAATGGAACTGGGGCTATCTACCGCCTTTGCCGATCAAGGACCGGACATGCTCGATTTCGGTCCGTTGCGGCCTTTGGTCACACTGATGCAGGAGACGGCGCCCGATGCCTTGCAGTCAAGACTGATCGGAAAACTCAAATCCGGGGACGTGAACCTACGGCAGTTGGTGGCCGCGGCTTCGTTGGCCAACGCGGAGACCTTCGGGGGAGAGGATTACGTGGGTTTTCACACCGAAATGGCATTGCTCCCCGCGCTCCAGCTGGCGCAACGGCTACCCGACAAGGAGAAGCCGCTGCCGGTATTGAAAGTGCTGTACCGAAATGCCGGCCGCATTCAGCAATACGGAGGCGCGGCGAAAAAGACCTTGCGCCCGATCCAGGCAAGTCGGGAGGAGGGCGACGGTGAGTCCTTGCGTCGGGCCACCCGGGCGGCGGATATGGCCCTGGCCGAACGCCTTTTTTCCAATAGTGTGACCCGATCGCTCGACGAAGCCTACAATGACCTCCAGTACATCATTCAAGACGACATGAATGTGCACCGATTTGTCCTGGCCCACCGCGCTTGGGGATTGATCGATGTCGTCGGGGATCAGCATGCCCACACACTGCTGCGCCAATCGGTGCGTTTTTGTGTCGACGCCGAACGGGTACGCATCGATAAGGGGCGACCCGAGCCCAGGATACGCAAGCTGTTGCCCAAGACGCTGGACCGGCACAATCTGATCGGTGCCAAGCTGGGCGTGCGTCGGCCGGATGACGCCTGGGTGGATGAAATGAGTCGCTTTGTTTTTGACGCCGGAAGGGAACGCGCCACCGATGCGGTGGCCGCTGCCCTGGCCGAGGGCATCGACCCCGAGGTCGTCGGCGAAGCCATTTCGCTGGCCGCGAATCAATTGGCCCTGCGCCAGCGCGGTGGCCGCACGCATGGGGCCTCCCAAGGCGTTCACGGCTCCGACGCCGTCAATGCTTGGCGCCAAATGACTCGCGTCACGAATCAACGGAACACCATTTGTGGACTTCTGGTGGCCGCCTATCACACGGCCGAATACTGTTCAAACACCGACTTCAAGGATGCGCCCTTTCCCCACGAACCCCACCTCGAGGAGATCAAGAAACGGGATCCGGCGGCCCTGCTCAAGACGGCGGAAGCGGCCATTCGGGAAAACAACCAAAGCCGCGCGGTCGCCGCTATCCACCTCTATGGTGAGGCCGGCCACTCTGCCCAACCTGTCTTTGATCTCTTGCTGAAGTACGCGGTCAGTGAGGATGGTCGCCTCCACGCCGAGAAATACTACCAGACCGTGGTCGAAGAGTTTGCCGCCACTCGGCCGGCCTTCCGATGGAGGCAGTTGGTGGCGTTGGCGCGAGTGACCGCCAGCGCCTATGGCTTTACGGTTGACGATAGGCCGGGCTATCGTGCGCCTGGCTACGAAGACGCCCGCCGACTGCTTCAGGTCTGAGCGGCGTATCCAAATCTTGATTCGGCATGAAAAAGGAAATAGCAGTCCTGGTGACACTGCTGGGAGCAGCGCTCCTGGCCTCCGACGCCGTGCGAGGAGACACGCCGCAGGGAACCATCGCGTTCTCTTCTCTTGCGCCGCGCGATTGGGATCTCTATTTGCACACCATGGGCGGCGACGCGTCCGCTCTCACACGACATCGCGCACTCGACTTCAACGCGGCATTCTCGCCGAACGACCGCAAGATCGCATTTGTCTCCGAACGTCACGGCAACATGGAGTTGTACGTGATGAACGCCGACGGATCGGATTTGGCGAGGCTCACCGACAACTTTGCGTCGGACGATCATCCAACCTGGTCTCCTGATGGGCGTCGAATCGCATTCGTGAGCACCAGGGAACCCGCCAAGGCCGGACAGGCCTGGAATGGCATCTACGTGATTGACGCCGATGGCACGCATGTCCTGAGGCTGTCGCCATCGGAGGCGGCCGATTATTCTCCGGCCTGGTCCCCGCAGGCGGATTTGATCGCCTTTGCCTCCGGGAGCGGGCGGACCGGGCATAGTGATGTTTACGTGATGAACGCCGACGGCCGCGAGCGACGGTTGTTGGTCGAGAATGGGGGTTGGCCGACGTTTATCGAAGGCGGCAAAGCGATCGCCTTTCACAGCCGCCGCGCGGGTGATCGCTGGGATGTATGGCGCATCAATCTCGATGGCTCTGAATTGAGGCGATTGGCAACTCAGGCCTCCATGCCCCGAGCGGCGGCTGAGGGTCGCAAGCTGGCGGTGGTAACGCATCGCGGCCGCACCCAACAGATCGCGGTTTTGGATGTCATCACCGGCGAACTCGAGGTGGTCACTGAGGGTGACACGGATCATTGGAACCCCACTATCACTGCGGACGGTCAGCGTGTGGTATACCACAAAAAGACGAAGGGCCCGGGTGCGCCCAACGTTGAACTCTGGGGTCGACCACCCAACACCCGACTGGACCTGCTTCGGATAGCCGGCGCGTTTCCGGCGTTCTCACCGGACGGCGCTCGACTTGCCTTGACCGCTTTGAGTTTTGGGCGAATCGACGTGATGAAAACGGATGGCTCCGGCCGCAAGACCATTTTCCAGGGACAGCGTCGATCCCTATTCGGCATGAGTTGGTCTGAGTCGACCGAGCGCGTCGCCTTCAGCCACGGCGTCGTCTTCGGGGCGGCGGACGTGCGTGTCAATATCATTGCCGCCTCACCGGACTCGAATGAATCCGAAACGTTGACCGAAGACTCGGGCAACAACGGCTTTCCCTGCTACTCGCCGGACGGCCAGGAACTGGTCTTTCGTTCCGGCCGTGACGGCGCCAAGAATCTTTACATTATGAGCAGATCCGGGACCAACGTTCGCCGGCTGACAAAAGGCAATTGGACCGACACCATGTGCGACTGGTCTCCGACGGGGGAGTGGATTGCCTTTTCCAGCAACCGTGAGAACGACTTTGAAATCTGGCTGATTCGACCCGACGGCAGTGGATTGCATAAGCTGATCGGCGGCGGGGGACGCAACAACCATCCCCACTTTTCACCGGACAGCAAGTGGATCGTGTTTACGAGCCAGCGCGCCGGATACTCGGCCGAGGAGATCTCGTTGCCTTCTCAGCCGCAACCTTACGGCGATCTCTTTATCGTGAGAACGGATGGAACCGGCCTGCGTCGCCTGACGCACAACGGATTCGAAGAGGGCACGCCCGCCTGGTCGGCTCGGACAGATATCAAGCCAAGCAGGGCAGGGGGTACGACCCAGAGCGATTACTGAGATTGCTGGTCAGTGTAATCCCTGATGAATGAGGTTTTGTCATGCGAACGGTCACGCTGACGAGACGAGCTACCTTGAACGTGTACCTCGTGGTCTTCACAATCTGCCTGGGCGTTTCCAGTTTGGGATATGGAGAACCTCAGGATCAAATTGTCGAGAAGATCGGTCTCTCACGTGGTATCTGTGTGATTCTGGGCGATGTGACGGGTGAGGTCACCTCTCGTTTGGCTGGAGACACCGAACTGCAGCTCTACGTCCAATTGGAGCACGCGGAGCAGGTGGCGCAGTTACGCCGGCGCATGGACGCCGCCGGTCTTTTGGGGAGACGCGTCTGGGTCGAACAAGGCGGCCTGTCGCGCGTGCATCTGGCGGATGATCTGGCGGATGCCCTGATTGCCGTCAATGGCGCCACCGAGATCGCCCGCGCCGAAGCGCTGCGGGTCGTACGGCCCGAAGGCAAGGCCCTGGTCGGCGATCAAGTATGGACGAAACCCTTTCCTCCCGGAATAGACGACTGGAGCCATCCCTACCACGGTCCGGACAACAACCCTCAGTCGCTCGATCGAGTCGGCAAGGCACCCTATCTGACACAGTTCTTGGCCGAACCTTACTATGCGCCCCTGACCCAGATCGCCGTGGCCTCCGCGGGACGCGTGTTCAAGGCCTTCGGCCACGTGGCCTTTCATGAGCGAGAAGAACCCTTTCTGAGCAAGTTGGTGGCCTTCAACGGCTACAATGGGACGATCCTCTGGAAGCGAGACATAACCCCAGGCATCATGGTGCATCGCAATACCATGATCGCCACACCGGAGGTCTTGTACTACGGAGACGATCGGTCCTGCAAGATGATCGATACCCGAACGGGCAGAGTGCTGGATGAGATCATGCCACCGGAGGACATCGCCGGTGGGACCTATTGGAAATGGATGGGGCTGGAAGAGGGTATTCTCTACGCCGTGGTTGGAGAGAAGGAATTCCAGGACCAGCAGTCTCGTTGGCGCAGGACCGTCCACGGATGGCCCTGGAACCAGATCTCCAAGGGATTTAACCTGCAAAACCACGCCTGGGGCTTTGGTCGCAACGTCATGGCCATCGATCCCAAATCCAAGCGGATCCTATGGCACTATCACGAGAAAGAGCCCATTGATACCCGCGCCGTCTGCATGAAGAATGGCCGCATCTATCTGTTTCGATTTGGGGCCTATTTGACGGCCTTGAATGCCAAGAACGGCAAGGTCCTCTGGCGCAAGACACCGGAGAACGCGCCTCGGTTGTTCGCCACGCTGGGGAAGGACCAAAACCGTCAAGGCGCCAATTCCCAGTGGCGCGTTGCCTGCTATACCAAGTGCAGTGACGAAGCGATCTACTTTGCCGGTCCCCAGCTCGATAAACTGGTAGCGGTCTCCACGCGCGACGGCCGTGTCCTCTGGCAGCACGAACATGGCAACTTCCAATTGGTGTTGCGTGAGGAGGGACTGTACTGCCTGAGCGGAAATCGGGATCAACAGGTGAGCCTGAAGTTGAATCCCTTGACAGGCGAGACCTTGGCCGAAATACAAACGGCGAAACGCGGATGCACGCGTCCCAATGGCTCGGTTGACAGCATCCTCTACCGGGCGCTGGGCGGCAGTACACGTCTGGCGGTGGATCAAGAGAAGCCGATGTACATCTCTCCCATGCGTCCCGAATGTCAGGACGGTGTCACGATCGCCAATGGGCTCTTGTACTGGTGGCCCATGTCCTGCGACTGTCAACTCAACATCTACGGTGTCGCCAGTCTGGGACCGGCCAAGGACTTCGACTTTTATGCCACGGCGACTGAGAAGGAACGATTGCAGGCCGGGCCTGCCTACAGCAAGAAATTCCCGTCGACGGCAGCCTCCCCGGCCGACTGGCCCACCTTCCGTGCCAATAATCTGGCGATGGCGACCAACCAAGCCATCGTGCCTGAAAAATCTCAAAAACAGTGGCACCGTATGTCACAAGTCGCCGTCCGTCCGACCGCCGCGACGGTCGTCGATGGACGTGTCTACCTGGGGGGCTCCGATGGGACCGTTCATTGCCTGGACGCGTCGACCGGAGAGGAGCGTTGGCGAGCCTACACCGGCGGTTCCATTCGCATCTCACCGACGATTTGGCAGGGACGCGTCTTCGTCGGCTCCGGCGATGGGTGGGCCTACGCCTTTGATGCAGCATCCGGCGAATTGATCTGGCGCTTTCGGGCGGCCCCCATAGAGCGGAAGATCCCCGTGTATGGCGCGCTAATGTCCACCTGGCCGGCGGCCAGCGGTGTTATCATCGACAGGGGCGTCGCCTATGTGGCCGCAGGGATCAGCAATTACGACGGCACCTACGTCTATGCGCTCGATGCCAAGACGGGGCACATCCGCTGGCAGAACAACTCCTCTGGCCATTTGGATCCGGAGGCTAAGACGGGGGCCAGCGTGCAGGGGCACTTCCTGATCCACGATGGTACCCTGTACCTGGCGGGGGGGAACGGCCTGTCTCCGGCGCGGTATGCTCTGACCGACGGCAGGTGCCTGAACGACCCTCAGCTTCTGCGCTCGGTGGTCCGCAACAACATCCTGAGTTCGCAGAGCCCGCGGGGCTGGGAACTCTATCTCATGGGCGAGGAGGTGGTGGCCTGCGGCCCGTCGTTCTACGCTGACCCCAAATGGGAGGAATACGACAACACCGTCGCGGTACGTACGCTGATGACCCGATCCGGGGACCGTCATGTGGCATGGGTGGACAAGAAGAAGGTGATTTGCTATCCGCCCATAGATAAGAACAGCCTCACGGAGCTTGTCACCAAGCGGACTCGCAAGAACGACCGGCATATACTACCCCAATGGGGATCCTTCAAGCTGTCGGAGGACCCGCTCTGGCAGATTGCCTGTCCGGACAGCGTGGCCGTGGCCGTGACCAGCAATGCCGTTCTGGTGGCCGGTCGCAGCACCCTCACCTGCCTGGATCTAGCCGATGGCAAACAACTCTGGTCGCAACCCTTACCGATGGCGCCGGTGCCATGGGGCGTTGCCGTTGACCGGCGTGGCCGGGTGGTCGTGACCCTAAAGGACGGGCAGGTCCTGTGTTTCAGTAGATCCTGAGGGTCTGAGGGTTGCCTCCCAGTCATTTTGATTGACGGAATACCAGAATGAAGCATGTTGTTTTGGGTGCGATCCTAGCAGGGCTTATATTCGCCGCTGGTTCGGGAGGGGCATCGCAGAGACCCAATATCCTGCTGATCATGGCGGACGACATCGGGATCGAAGGTCTTGGATGTTACGGGGGACAGGACTATGAGACGCCTCACCTGGACAAGCTTGCCGCGGAGGGCATACGTTTTACCCATGCCTATTCCCAGCCGCTGTGCACGCCTACCCGCGTGCAGATCATGACAGGCAAGTACAATCACCGCAATTGGCAGTGCTTCGGCGTATTGCCCCAGGGGGAGAAGACCTTCGGTCACATGATGAGCGATCTGGGCTATAAGACCTTGATTGCCGGCAAGTGGCAGTTGACGTCCTATGACCCTCCCGATTTTCCCAATGCCGAGCGACGCAGGGGAACGGGCACGCATCCCAAGGACGCGGGATTCGATGAATACTCACTGTTTCATGCCGAGGAAACGGAGGACAAGGGGTCGCGTTACGCCAACCCTACCTATCTCAGGAACGGAGCGCTGACTAAAGAGGTGAAGGGAAAGTACGGAGAGGATATCACCGTCGACTATATCCTGGCGTTCATGGAGAGATTTCAAGGGCAGGAGATGTTTGTCTACTATCCCATGGCGTTGCCGCACTGGCCCATGGTGGCCACCCCCGATTCCGACGACTGGGCCGATCCCGACAGACGTCTTGTCCCAGACGAGAGATACTTCAAAGACATGGTGGCCTATATGGACACGCTGGTGGGAAGACTCGTCTCCGGCATAGAACATCTCGGGCTCAGGGACAACACCATCATCCTGTTTTACTCCGACAATGGCACGGACTCGCGCATCACCTCGCGACTGAATGGCGCCATCGTACGGGGGGGAAAGGCCCAGCCCACCCAGACGGGCATTCGTGTTCCCCTGATCGCCAACTGTCCCGGAAAGATTAGGCCGACGGTCAACTCCGACCTCATCGATGCCTCCGATTTTCTGCCCACGCTCGCGGAGCTGGCCGGCGGCAGCGTTCCGGCCGGCTGGCAAACCGATGGCCGCAGCTTCGCGCCTACCCTGTTCGGGAAAGCGTCCCCAAAAAGGGACTGGGCATTCTTCTGGTACGATCCCAGGCCCGGCTGGGACAAGGAGAGGTTCTCCCGTCATATCTTCGCCCTGGATCACAAGTACAAACTATTCTCCGATGGACGTCTCTATGATATAGAGGGACTGGGCGTCAAAGAAGAACGCGTGCCGGCTTCGGACCATCCGGACGGGGCCAATGAAGCCAGGGAGAAGCTGCAAAAGGCCATCGACAAGATGATGGCCGGTCCGAGGTCGCCTGCCTCCCTGACCGAAGTGGATGCGCATGGGGACCCGGTCCAGGGCAATCGCATATAAACTCCGGAAAATGTTAATACCGCTTTTTTTTCCCCTTCGCCGGATTCTCACGGGTGTAGTAATCAGTGGCAAAGTAATCAGTTTTTGGCGAAATACTGGTCACTGATTACTGTTTACTTGAACGCTGGGAATGCTATCCAAATCGAATTCCTGCTGCATGTTCTACAGAATTGGTATCTACATGCGATTGGCCTGGGACCCGGTCGAGTGACGGGGAAGGGGAAACAAAAGATGAGGACTTCGTTTTCTCTGAAACGTCAACCGTCATGAGAGAATACCCTGCACAACCCGACCATGCACATCAGTCAGGCGGTACTGGCGCCCTTGGAACTTGTAGGTGAGTTCCTTGTGATGGATACCCATGAGATGCAGGAGGGTTGCCTGGAGATCGTGCACGTGGACGGGATCTTCGGCGACGTGGAATCCAAATTCATCGGTGGCGCCATGCACATGGCCGGGTTTCACGCCGCCCCCCGCCATCCAAAGGGAGAACCCGTAGGGATGGTGATCGCGTCCCCAGAATTCCCGTTCTTCAAATTTTCCCTGTAGAAATGGCGTTCTCCCGAACTCGCCACCCCAGATCACGAGCGTATCATCCAGCAGGCCGCGCATCTCCAGGTCCCGGACCAGCGCCGCGGAAGGCTGGTCGGTATCCAGACACTGTTGGTTGAATTCCGTGGTGATGGATTTGTGCTGATCCCAGCCACCGTGCATGACCTGTATGAATCTTGTTCCCCGCTCGGCCAGACGCCGGGCCATCAGGCAATTATAGGCAAACGTGCCTTTTTCCCGCACGCCGGGGCCATACATCGCGAGGATGGCCTCCGATTCCTGGGACAGATCCGTGAGTTCGGGCACGGAGGTCTGCATCCGGTAGGCCATTTCATACTGAGCGATCCTGGTCTGAATCTCGGGGTCGCCCGTTTGCTCATAATGCCACTGGTTCATCTGGTTGAGATCATCCAGCAGCCCGCGGCGGACGGACGAAGACATGCCTTTCGGATTCTCCAGATAGAGAACCGGACTTCCGTTGCCCCGGAATTTGACCCCCTGATGCACGGTGGGCAGGAAGCCGGAGCCCCAATAGTGGTCATAGAATGTCTGTCCACACGTGGTGCCCTTTGACACGGAGGTCATGCAGACGTAGGCGGGAAGGTTCTCGGATTCCGAGCCAATGCCATAGCTCAGCCAGGCGCCGATGGTCGGTCTGCCGGGCCGTTCGCCACCGGTCAGCAGAAAGGTGATCGCGGGGGCGTGATTCACCTGCTCCGTGTACATGGAGCGGATCAGGCAGATCTTGTCCGCGATCCGGCTGGTGTAGGGGAGGTGACTGGAGGACAGCTCCATTCCCGACCGGCCCGCCCGGGCGAACTCGGTGACGGCCCCCAGGACGAATTTGTCCTCATTAGCGGTCATCGTGGAGAAACGGACTCCGCCAATGACGCTCTCGGGAAATGGCTCGCCGCTCATTTGCGTCAAACGCGGCTTTGGATCGAACAGCTCGAGGTGCGAGGGGCCTCCGTTTTGAAACAGGTAAATGATGCGTTTGGCCTTGGGGACATGGGTGGGCAACACGGCCCCCGGGGAAGATTTGGTTCCCAAGAGTTGAGACAAGGCCATTGCTCCCAAGCCGGCGATGGAGCGACCCAGAAGTTGCCTCCTCGTCTGGAGGGCGTGGTGTTCAACGATGGGATTCAGGGTCGGCAAATGGTTTCGTCCAGATTGAAGATGAGATTGATGATGGCCGTGCGGGCCGCCAACTGAGGGGTGGCGAGCGGTGAATCCACTTCGGATGCTCCCACGCCAACGAGATCCCGCGCGTCCTCGGGGCGCTGGGCGTAGTGTTCCT
>JADFHU010000640.1 GCA_022567055.1 Planctomycetota bacterium | reverse complement strand
GCGGGGGCAGTGTGAATCTCCGAGAACACCTGCAGCGCTGCGGTAATCGTACCCGATTCCGCCTCGAACCAACTCAGCGCCTCGGACGCTGTCGGTGCGTCCCTAACGAAGTTGAATACTGTCCACGTAGAGCACACCCATTGCGCCCGCGCCTTCGACGCCAATCGTCAGGCTCCTGACGCTCACGGCATCCGCTACGGCGGAGAGGTCTATGGTCCATTGTGTCCACAACTCTGGCGGCAACGCCGCGGCATCACCGGGGTACAGGACCTTGGTATCATTAATCTTCACATACACTTGGCCGCCACCGGTATTGTCCGCCCCTCGATTGAGGTAAAGCACCAGGCTCTGAACGCCGTGTGCGGTCCAATCCATCGGGGCATCGAAGGTACGCGTCGCCTCTGATACCGAGACGGTGCTGTTGTCATAGTCCATGGGAAGCGATTGACTGCCGCCCTGGACGATGCCGGTCTCCGGGGTACCCAAGTCGCCACCCACCAGGGAGCCATTGGCTGGATCGTTAAAACCATCGACCCAGGTGGCCCAGATCTCGAAGAATTCCGCGTCTCTGTAACTCTCCATGTCGTCGACGCTGATGGCATCCACGGTGGTAAAGCGCCAGACAGTGCCTTCCCAGGTGCTGGGGTCCATGGCCTCATTGACCTCATCGACGCGCCAGGCATACGTCTGACCCAAGCGCAGATTTAAAGCGTCCGTCGAGAAGCTGCTGTCACTGGTCGCGCCCGCCAGGGCTAGATCATCGGCATTGGTCCCAACATAGACCTCGTGGAGATCGGCTTCACGTCCATTCCTATCCCAGGAGAGCGTCGTATCGGGCGCCACGTCAGTGGCATCTGCGGCGGGATTTGGCTCCCTGGCATGCGTTGGAATGGCGTAGAAGCGTACCTCACTCAGGCTGGCCTGAGGCGCGAACCCCTGTACGCTGTTGACGGTCACACGGACATGCTGGGCCGTGACACCACCGAAATCGATGGTATTGTTGTGTGCGTCACCCACTGCACCCGAGGCCCGAGCCAGAGGCCCAACACCTTCCAGAACGGTCCAGTTCTCGCCGTCTAGAGAGTGCTCGATGACAACATCCTTGGCGCCGAATCCCACGAAGGACTCGATGACCTGATTCGAGTTCCATATCCAAAGCTCATTGAGCTTGTAGGCCCGGTCGAAGGCGTATTCGATGGTGCCCGGGATACTCCCGCTGATCCACATATCGCCGGCGATAGTTCCATGGAGATCATCCACCAGACCAGAGCCGTTGATGGTATTCTCAGGCCCGGAAGCACCGAAGGAGCTAGAGGCCGTGGCTGTGATTTGGGTGATGGGAATCGAGATAGGCTCGGTCGTGAAGCTCCAGACATCGCCTTTAAACACGGTAGAATCCGGCGCAGCGTTGACCTCATCCACACGCCAGTAATAGGTTTGACTGAATGCAAGACGACCAGGATCACGAGTGCTGCCGTCCTGGCCCTGGCTGATCAACACATCCATTGGATTGGACACTGACGCATCGTTCACGCCGTCGAAGGTCGTCCCGAAATACACATCATGTGTGTTGGCGAATTCTCCCGGTGCCCAGCCCAGAATCACATCGCGAAGAACATCCGTCCCCTCATTAGCGGGATCGGGAACGCCGGCCAATTGCGGAGAGGCCTGACCGAACTGGAAACCGGCCGGGGCGATGTGATTGAAACCATTACCCCATACCCGCACTGTGAAAGAAGAACCCGTTACTCCTTCGTAAACAATATAGTTGCCGGGAGTAACGCCGTCGACGATCTCGGCAAAAACGCCAAATTCTCCCTCCGGAAGAGTAAAATCCTGCTCAGGGCCGCCGTTAAAAACAATGTTGGCTGTACCATCACCGAATTGAGCTTCATTAGCACCCAGGTAAATGACCACATCGTAAACGCCGAATGGAATATCTGACACCGTCATGAGGAATGGCTCATTGTCGTCTTCGGTGGCATTGGCATGACCATCCATCAAATCACCATTGCCGTCACCCAGCAGAGTGCTACGTTTTAGCGTCCAATGGAAAGGAGAGCCGTTACGTGCGGTTTCAAGGACATATGTCGCCGTAGATCCTTCAGTGCTCGTTATCGTCACTGGGTCCTGAGGCGCTTGTGGATTCCAGGGCACTACAAGATTTTCCCAGCCGGTTGTATTCCAGTTATCGACACCGGCGGCCTGACCCTCTTCCAACGTCAAAGTTTCTTGCCATTCATCTAGGTTCCATTCTCCACCGCGGTTGGTTCTACCGAGAGCATAAAAATTTACGCTAAATATATTGTTGCCGGCATGAACCACGTCACTGCCCAGCAGCAACATCGCCGACAATACACCAATCATGACTTTTTTCTTACACACAACAGTTCTCCATATCAAGCGTTTCGAAACGTCAGAATCCACTGAGTCTTGCCATCGATGTGCATTGAACACGAATCCACCTGAATGAGAACCGGAATCCTTGGCGTGAATCTTTGGCGTGAATCCTCCAAGCACACGATCTTCAAGATCAGCCGTGGTTACCAACGCACCGTACCGGTTGTCGGTTCCCGGTTTTGTCTGAGAACTCCAATCGGCTGTGAGTGGTTAGTTTTTTTGAGGCTCGATTACATTATAGAGCCTCAAGGCCGCTCATGTCAATGCCCCATTGGGTCCGCACATCCCAGCGAGGGGCAGGCTGGCGGCATCTTCCTGGTATGACGGCGGCAGCGGGTCGGGCCATAGACCAGGTACCGGCGTCTTATCCGTCGGACTGGTGATATTGACGCATGGGTAACTGTAGGTATAGCACCTGGAGGATTTCGATATTAATCCGACATTACCTACAAGTTTTAACGCTCTGCCTCATGGCGTTGAATCGGCTTTACATCCAGGACAAAAATGCCTCTTCCATGCGTGCCAATGACCAGTTCATTGTCTCTGGGATGAACCACCATGTCGTAGACGGGCGTTGTAGGCAAATCATTGCACAGAGATATCCAGCTCTTGCCTCTGTCTATGGAGGTATAGGCGCCCAGATCAGTGCCGACGTACAAGACATTCTTGTTCTGGGGATCTTCCTTGATGACATTTACGGGTTCAGAAGGAAGATTACCCGCAATGGATTTCCAGGTCTTGCCGTAATCAGTGGACACGTACAGATAGTTTTCGAAATCATCCTCACGATAGCCGGTCAGGCAGGCATACACGGTTCCTTCTTCATATTTAGATGCTGTGACACGAGTCGCCCATTTTCCAGAGGGCCCGGCATTGATCTTTTTCCAACTTTGGCCGTCGTCTTGCGTCACCTGGATATTGCCGTCATCCGTGCCTATGTAAATCAATCCCGGCTTGATCGGAGATTCCGATATGGTCGTACAGGCTCCATGGGGAATGTTCCCACGTCGTTCCGGCCCCGGATGGGTGCTCAAGTCGGGGCTGATACAAGTCCAGGAGGTCCCTTTATTCGTGGACTTGAACAGTTTATTGGCGCCGTAATATAACGTGCGCGGGTCATGGGGAGAAATAATCATGGGTGTCATCCAGTTGAAACGCAAAGGTGGATCGCCGGGATTGGCCCGAGGAGTAATGCGCTTGCTCTCTCCGGTCTTCATGTCCTTCAGCGAAACGCTATGACCTGAGAAGAAATAGACTCTGTCGGTATCAGTGGGATCCGCCAACGTAATAAATCCATCTCCGCCGCCCCACCTGTCCAGGAAGACGTACTCCCACGGATCATCAATACCATCGGCAA
>JADFHU010000639.1 GCA_022567055.1 Planctomycetota bacterium | reverse complement strand
GACGGACGCTAGCTGACCCTGGCAGAGCGTCTTTTGCCTGGCCATTCTCAAAGCGGGCCAGGCGATGCTGAAGACAAAGAGCAAGATAGCCGCGACCGCGCTAATTTGCACGGCTTGCCGCCACGAGCGGGTCCTTATCGTCGACTGACGAATGGGTTCTTCGGCCGAGAGGGGTTCAACCGGGGCGGGGACCGCCTGTGCGGCTTCCCGGAGGCGCCCGAGGGTCTTCTCAACCAGGGCGTCCGGACAGGCCTCATCATCAACCGCAGCGAGGGGGGCCAGGGCCGCCTCGAAGAGGTGGACAAGCTTGGCTGCCGCTGGGTTCGAGGAGATGAGCTGCCTTGCGTCCTCGCTCTGCTGATGCGTCGCGACGCCAATGCAATGATCAAGCAGCAGTTGCCTTTGTTCAGTGTTCAACAACCCCATTGCTACTCCTCTTCAGACGACCTGGTAGACTTCCATTCCTTGGAAAAACGTGCCACGGCGGTGTGTAAACGACTCTTCACCGTTCCAATAGGTATACTAAGCATCTCTGCTATTTGTTTGTAGGAAAACTGATTAAAATAGGCCAGAATAAGTATTTCACGCAGTGCCTCGGGCAAGGTGGCGATAATCTGTTTCACGTTGGCAGCGGTTTCTTGCCGCTGCAGCGTATGAATGGGGGCCTCATCATCTCGGGTCAAGATATTGAGAACCTCCTCGAAAGACATCTCGTCTGACTGAGCCAAGGTGCCGATCGACACCGCCGCACTTCGCTGGGCCTTGCGTAGGGCGTCTTTGGCCTTGTTCGCGGCGATCGTAAACAACCAGGGACGAAGCGGTCGACCGCGATCAAAGCTCTCTCGGCTCGAATAGAGCTGAAGGAAGGTCTCCTGAAACACATCCTCGACCAACTCATGCCGGTTGAGGAACTTGCGCAGAAATGCATGCAATCCGTTCTTGTAGCGATCCACGATCTCCTTGAAAGCACCTTCATCGCCCTCGCAATAGCGATCCAGCAGTTCAGAGTCCGTACGATCTGTCAATCCTTCAACCATAATCAAGCGCATTAAAGTCCTTCACTATAATGGATGGTCGCCGAAAGGAAAACGATTGATTGCCGAAAAAAGGGAGGTCGCACTTCCCGCCCATCTCTCACGCCCTGCCCGAAGGTTTGGCTCTGTCTGAAAACTCGGTCTGGCTTCGAGCGGCCCTTTTTCTTAGCTGTTCGACGCTGCTATCGCAGCAAGGGCTGCACGAAGGCAACAGGGTTGTCCGCCTGGCTGCATCCGGCTCCATCGACGATAAAACCAACATCGCCTGCTTCGCCGTCTTTGCCAGGCGAAAAAATGGCTCGCTCTCGGGCCGACGACGGAGTTTTCAGACAGAGCCTAAAGAGCAGAGTGTACGATGTGCTCCGCAGCGGTTGCTGAGGAGCCTAGATAAGACAATAGCCTCTGTCTTGTCAACAGAGGCTACGCCTAGATTTTCTTGGGGAAGCTCTTTTCTCTCTATTCCTTCTTTTCAACGTGCTTTTGCCAATGCAAGGAAAGCTCGGCCGAAAAGTCGTCGCCAATCTTGACGCGATCCACTACGCCAGTGAGGCCCTCTCCGGGATGGTGCACGTCCTACACAAAGGGGGACAGCTTCTCTTGGAATTTGTCCGGGGTAAACGGCTTGGTAATGTAGTCGTTGGCCCCTTCTGCTATGAGGTTGTCGATAAACTCTTGGGAGCTTTCCGTAGAGACCATCACGATCTTGGTGTCTTTGCAGGAGTCCATTTCACGCACTTTCTTGACAAGCTCAGTCCCATTCATCTCGGGCATGTTGACATCACAGAGGATGATGTCCACAGGACTCGCCTTGAGTTTTTCCAACGCCTCTACACCGTTTCCGGCTTCCTCCGTCGTGTCAAATTGCAGACCCGACATCCTGATCGAACGCATGATGATTTTCCGCATGGTGGCTGAGTCATCGACGATCAATAATGATTTCGACATGAGTCTGTCTCCTCGTAGTTCAAGACAATGCTGTCAGTCCAATGATACGTTATGCGCTCACACTACCCCGTGGTGACGGGAAGGCTCAGTTTTTCGTCCTTTTCATGAGAGTCTCCCTCGTTCATTATTCGGACGCAGAGCGTGTTCGGTGGCAATTCCCGTCGCGCACACTCCGAAGCCTCAGTGTCCAATCGGCATGAGAGAACAACGTGATCACTCTATTCATTTCTTTTCCAATATTTTCAATACCAACGGTCACGGCGACTGGGTCTTCGGCGCGGGCGGCCTCGCCACACTGCCGTGCTGCGTAAGCCAATCCTGGGGCCGCAACAGACTGTGCCAGACCACCGAATTGCTGAGCCCAAGACTTCATCGCCGAACCGTCTTGCCTCCGCGCAGCGTTTCTCAGGCAGGCCATGAGACTCTGGGACTCCGTCAAGAATGTAGCGACCAAGTCGCGAAGTGTCCGATCACTATACGACCCCAGGGAAGGTGAACCCAAATCGACGGGGGACTCTTCGGTCATTTGGAAAAGAGGCCTTTCGACTTTCCGAGCAAGATCCAACACGTTGTTCACCAGGGCCATGTTAGGGTGACATCAAATGTCTATATCAGTTCGTTCATCCTAGTGAGCGCTGGGCGCCCCCGCCCAGATGGACAGAAACTGACCATTGGACATTCGATTCATCGACATCAGTCTCATCCACCTTAACCTGGACTGGAAGGCCTCCGTCTGGCAACTCGCGTGCACAGGGGCACGCCGCAACCAGGGCGATCGCATGTAGATTCCAAATCCGTGCGAAATGCGGCAGAAATGCAGATTGGCCAGGATTCCTGCCGTTCAAGTAATCAGTAAACAGTAATCAGTGATCGGTATGGGCCAAAAACTGATTATTCTGTCACTGATTACTGATGACTACCCCTGTAAGACCCCGGCGAGGCGTAGAAAAAGAGACATTAACGTCTGCCTAAGTTTGTATGCGATCGCCCTGACGCCCCCCCTGGCTGACACTGGCGTGGTTATCGGTCGTCTCCCCGCGTCAAGAGGACTTGGGTCGACTTCTCGATTGAGCAGTTTTCAGACATGAGGTATACTCCCGCTCAGGCTCAGACACCCCCTGGTATCCAGCATTGAAACGCAAAGGAGATCCATGTGACCGATATTTCACACATTATCCTCACCCAAATCTGCCTAACGGCCGGTGCCTATGGGGCTTCGGCGAGGCTTCTGCCCGTCTACTTCGGCACTTACACGCAAAACAGTCCCAGCCAGGGAATCTATCGCAGCGTGCTCGACCTGGAGTCCGGAAAACTCAGCGAACCCTCGTTAGTCGCGGAAACGCCAAACCCCTCCTTCTTGGTGATCCATCCCAACCAGAGATTCCTCTACTGCGTGAGTGAAGCAGGTCCCAGCGGCGTGGTCCGTGCGTTTGCGGTGGAACGACAGACCGGGGCCCTCTCATTGCTCAACGAGCGGCCTTCCGGGGGAGCCGGCCCCTGTCACGTCAGCATGGACCAAACGGGGAGGGTCCTGCTGGTGGCCAACTATGGTAGCGGCAGTGCGGCGGTCCTGCCGGTCGGGGCGGACGGTCGGCTCGGAGAGCCGATTTGCTCTGTTCAGCACAAAGGGTCAAGCATCGACCCCCGGCGCCAAAGAGGCCCCCACGCTCACTCGATCAATGTCAGTCCTGACAACCGCTTTGCCTTCGTGGCAGACCTGGGCCTGGACAAGATCATGGTGTACCGGCTAGGCATTGACCATGCCAAGATCACCACTCACGA
>JADFHU010000638.1 GCA_022567055.1 Planctomycetota bacterium | reverse complement strand
TTGGTCGCGCCGACTGAGCCAAACCGGAGGTGTAGTGGGCTACAGTGAGGATTTGGCGATTGAGAAGCGGCCAAAGATGCGGTGCAATTGGGCATCCAAAAGTCCAAGTTATTTCTTGCCGGTTCCTTACTTCCATTTGACCCCTAATCCCTTCGGTCAGGGTTTGTCAGCCGCGTCCGATGCGGTCCAGGCCTCCTCACCCGGGCGGGCGCCCGGGGCCGAATCGGCCATGGTCAGCCCTCGGAAGTTCTCGAGCCGGTGGAAGGTCAGGTAATTGGCGTCGTGCTGACGAGGGGGCGCCTCCGACCCTGTGATGAACGCCGTGCGTGAGACGACGATCATGTCCTCGCCCTCGAACAGCCAGTCCACATATTGAAAGCCATGCCTGCCCGCATCCGGATGGTAGAGTACGATGCAGCGTATCGTCCAGTGGCGCAGGTCGGGTGAACACATCAGCGCCAAGGCATTGCGCACCCGCCCCGGATCGGGGCTCCTGTGCCGCGGCAGGATCGGGTTGGTCAAAGTCCAGTACAGGCCGGAGACGGAATCATGGCGGATGGTGAATTTCTTGCTTCCGCCCGGAAAGTCGATGAAATCGGCGTCGGGATCGAAGGTCGCCCTCTCGCCGTCTGCACTGACCCTGACGATCGCCGCCTTGCCGCCTTCGGGTCGATGCTCGACGCGGAGGATGTTCACCACCTCCCCTTCCGGCGTGACCACCGCATTGCCCTCCAGCCAGCCGCCGAACTTGCCGCCCAGCCATTCGGGCCTACCCCCAACACGTCTGCTCGAACGCCACGCCTTGGCCATGAGCAGGTCGGCGTCCACCGGCGCCGACATCATAAAGGCCTGGAAATGCCGCGCCCCGGGACGGTCGCCCGTGACATCCTCCATGGCCCGCCAGAGCCGGCCGTGGCGCACCAGCACCGGGACCGGCGCGCAGTGGTAATTGCCCACATCGAGAAGAAGGCCGGATTGGGCGTCTCTCGGACTCGTCCAGGTCCGACCGCCATCGCCGGAACGACGCATCACAACGGCGCCATCGTGTCGGTCGGTCCCGATCAGGTACAGATCGGACTTGTGCGCGAACAGCGTGGCCCAGAACAATCCTTCAATGGTAGCGGCGGGCGCCCAACTCGCCCCGCGATCGTTCGACCGCAAGACCCGCGTGATCGCCTTGGTCCACTCGCTCGACGCGGCGCCACAATCGTCATACTTGGCGACGTACGCCCCATCGGAACAAATGGCGATGCCGGGCGAGCCGACGTAGATCCCTGACGAGGGAGGCACATGAGCCATGACCACACCGGGCACCCCGTCGGCGCAGGCCGGAGCCACCAATAGCAAGCCGGCGACCATCACGACCTGGAACAATTTCGCTGAAAACATGCAACCCTCCTTTTTTAACAGAGCCCTGTATTCGGCCCCATACCGGAACAATTACCTGGCATGTACAGCGTCACCGTATAAAAACAAGGACGCCAAAACGCAAACATTCCGATGTTTGGACCTGGTTCACTAAAGTGTGCATATGGGTAACAGTCCGTCTGACCTGTTCTCGTGCTCAGCGAAGCGGTACTCGTAATCGTAATCGAGAACGCCGAGAAGCCGATTACGATTACGAGCACGAGTACGATTCCTACGTCGAGCCGTGTGACCCGGAATTGAACCAGGTCGATGTTTGCCATGTTTCGCAAAAACATAGGTCAGGAGTCCTTAAGACGATTGTGAATGTTGAAACGAGATTCTGCAAGATGTTTGATCAATTTCGAACCATTTTACTGAGATTGGACAAGCTCTCGACAAGAATGCTTTTCTGGTTCTATTGAATAATCGGCTAAATAGTATCATGATTGCTGGTTTGAGGGCCTACTTCGAATTCTCTGTCGGTGTCATTTTACCTGGCAAGTCATCTCCTGTTGACCTTGTTGATCAGGGGTAATAGGATGACATCAAATGTGGCAGCTACTCGATTGGGCTGGTCTGACAGTGCGCCTGCAGAATGTTGGTCAGCCTTGCCGAGGCCACTTGAACGAACATCATAGGTGCTCAAAAGACGCAGTGAGAAGGATCACCATGGATAAGAGCACCTAACAAAATGAGTCTGCATTCGAGCGGCTTATTTTCCCTCTGGACGGCGTCAGGCTCCATCGACCATCCTCGGATGGCCTGCTTCGCCTTCCTTGCCAGAGGCAAAAACACTCGCTCTCGGTGCGACGATCATTTTGTTAGGCACTCTAAGTTAAGCGCCGCTATGGGTAGCACACTTACAATCGCTCTGGCTCTCTGTCTTTCTCTTGAAGCCAAAACACTTACACCCGTCGTTGAGGTGGAGGAAGAGGTATACCATTACATGCCTGCCAATAACGGCGCCGGCCCCATGTGGTGTCGTGGAAGCACCTGTATCGTACGATATGAAGGGTCTGTGTTCGTAAGCGGTCTAAAGACAATTCCCGATGCCAAAGCGCTCAACAACTGCGTTCCTCTGCTGTTTCACCGCGATAACGAGGGATGGCATTTGATCTATGAGGGCAAGGATCGGACCCGTGAACCCTGTCCGCTGGCCTTGACGCCCGATGCTCGTGTTCTTATGTCTGTCAATCCCACTTTGACCCCCCAGGACGCGTACAGTGGTCCGGCTCAACCTCGAATCCTGGCGTTCTCTGCCAGCAAACCGGCCTCAGAGTTTCACACGATTTATCCGCAATGGGAGGGTGAACCCAAATTCACCGAGCACTCCTATCGTAGCTTCGCGGCGGACGGCGTCAGTGGCGAGCGTGTTCTGTTTCAAAACATCGGTTACACGCACGCGGAATGGGCGTTTCAGGATCGTCAAGGTCATTGGCGGGCACAGGGCAAACTCGCGTGGCCCTGGGGTTCTGAGTATGACGAGCCACAGCCGATCCGCATTTGCTATCCTACGGTTGCCTTGAATAATCGCGCGGTCTATTTCTGCGGCGTCAGCGATATCATTGAACCCTACAAGAAATGGCGCGACTATAAATACGAACTCACAGGACGGAAGTGGGACTACGATTTTCGTCGGCTCTTTTTTACGTGGAGTAGCGACATCAAAACCGCCCCATTTCATCCGTGGTTGGAAATCGCAAGTCGCGACCAGACTTGTGGTTGGATCTCACCTCAAGATCTCTATGTGAGCCCAACCGGTGAAATCTTGATTCTGTGGACGGAACGCGCAGTGGATGACCGCTTGCGAGACGCGTTTTTTCCTGAGACCAGCCAACGATACTCTCTCGAATCCGCCGTGGTTCGCAACGGTCAGGTCATCAGGCGATCGACGATCCTCGCAGGAGGTGAAGGGCTGGGAAGCCAACGGCCCGGCGATGCCCGTATTCATATCACCCCTCATGGTCGCGTACTGATCTTCTGCTATATCGGCAACCATCGAGCAGGGCAATCCGGGAACTACATCATTGAAGCCTTTGCCGATGGTACCTACGGCAGTCCAGTGCCGGTTGAATTGGCGAAACCACTTACTCGGTTTTTCACATCGACGCCCCGAGCGGGCAATGAGCCGTCCATCTATTTAGATGTTCTCGGCCATAGCGGAAACACGATGCGTTTCATTCGGATAAGAGTGGAAGGCCCTTAGAACGGGTAAGAAAAATCACTCTGCACGACGTTCGAAAGGGCGTGATCAGCGCAGTCGCCGTAACCTGTGGTCAAATATAGGCCGAACTGGCTGGGAATTCTCCCGGGAAACTCAGTATAGCACTACCTGAAGCCGCGCGCGGAATTGGTT
>JADFHU010000637.1 GCA_022567055.1 Planctomycetota bacterium | reverse complement strand
GCCGGCCCTACTTCGTGATGGAATTGGTCAAAGGCATCCCGATCACGGCCTTCTGCGATGAGGCTCAACTGTCCACGGACGAGCGTCTCATGCTCTTCATGGAGGTGTGCGCCGCCGTGCAGCATGCCCACCAGAAGGGGATCATCCATCGGGATCTCAAACCCTCGAATATCCTCATCTCGCTGCGCGAGGACGACCGTCCCACGCCCAAAATCATCGACTTTGGCATTGCCAAGGCCGTGCAGCACCGTCTGACCGAGAAGACCCTCTTCACCGAGTTTAGGCAGATGATCGGCACACCCGCCTACATGAGTCCCGAACAGGCCCAGTTCAGCGGGCTGGACACCGATACCCGCAGTGACATCTATTCACTGGGGGTACTGTTGTATGAACTGCTGACCGGCAAGACGCCCTTCGATCCCACTGAACTGCTCTCAGCGGGATACGAAGAAATGTGTCGCCGCATCCGTGAAGAAGAGCCCCCCAAGCCCTCGTCCCGCTGGAGCACACTGACAAACGCCGAGCAGGCCAGCGAAGCAAAGACGCGCCGATCCGACCCCGCCGCGATCCGGCGGGTTCTGAGGGGAGACCTGGACTGGATCGTGATGAAGGCGCTGGAAAAGGACCGACGACGCCGCTATGACACCGCGAATTCGCTGCGGATAGACGTCCAGCGTTTTCTCGACAGCGAGCCCGTCATGGCTGTTGCGCCGAGTGTCCTCTACAGGCTCCGCAAGTTCGCGCGTCGCAATAGGGCGACTCTGGCGGCGGTGATGGCGATCACCGCCGCCCTGGTCGTCGGAACCGTGGTGGCGAGTTGGCAAGCCTATGTGGCTAACGCCGAACGGGTGACGGCGGATCTCGCCAAAACCGAAGCGATCGTTGCCAGAAACGAAGCGGTCGATGCCAGAAACGAAGCGGTCGATGCCAAGAACAGCGCCGATGAACAGGCACGCCGTGCAGAGGATGAAGAGTTATGGGCGAGGCAAATCGCGTACACGGCGGACATGAACCTAGCTGCACAGGCATTGAAGCGCAACAATATGCGCCTGGCACGCGAGTTGTTGAACCGCAATCGACCTTCAGAGGGCGAGACCGATTTACGAAACTGGGAATGGCGCGCTCTCTGGCAGCACTGCGAAGGCGACGCGCTCTCGACTTTCGGCGATTCGGAACATGTGATTTGGTCAGCCAGCGTATCCCCCGATGGCAAATGGCTGGCGACCGGCAGTCTCAAGGGAGAGATCCGCGTCTGGGATATCCAGACTAGAAAACAGACTACGACCTTATCACCGCAAATTGAAAGCGGACAAGAACTCGGTCGTGTCGCGTTTTCGCAGCAAGGCGATCGCCTTTTTGCGTCAACCAAGGGTGGCGTGGTCAAAGTCTGGAAGGTACTGGATTGGTCGCTGACAGAGCTACGGTTTCCACATGGCGATCGAGTTCGCTCGATTAGCCTCTCGCAAGATGGGAAGCTGTTGGCCGTTCTCGGATTCGATGAAAAGGTAAGCGTATGGGATGTGGACGAACCCTCCAAACCTAAGACATTGCACGTAGGCTGGGGAGGTGGCATACAGGCCGGAGCGGTAGCGATTTCGCCCGATAGAAAGTGGTTAGCGGTCGGCCTGGGCGATGGCAGCATTCCTATGTTTGACTTGAGCACGCTGACAGAGCAGTTCCGCTTTCCGACGACGGTCAAATCCGAGGAAATCAAAACGCTAGCGTTTTCACCGGATAGCCAGGTGTTGGCGAGCGGAACCGGGTTTGCCGATGGAGCAATTGATGTATGGAGTATTCACGAGCCGGAGCAGCCCATCCACCGTTTGGAAGGTCATACCGACTATCTTTGTAGCTTAGTATTCTCGCCCGACGGAAAGCTGCTGGCATCGGCAAGCGCCGACCAAACCATCCGGCTCTGGGATACGGAGGAATGGGAAAACTCACTCGTACTACGAGGTCACCAGCATGAAGTCTGGGCGGTTTGCTTCACATCCAATGGTCGCCAACTAGTAAGCGGGGGCAAGGACGGAGACATTTGCGAGTGGAACGTCGACCGAGCAGCCAAAATGTCATGGCCCATAGCGCTTCCCAATGAATTGCCCTGGGGCTTTCAGGGATTAGACGCCAAACGACGAGCGAGCTTCTCGCCAGACTCGTTGTGGTTAGCAACGCGAAACGAGGACGGAACGATCTGCTTGCGCACGACCGAAAACCTAGAGGTGACGCATCGTCTGGATGAATTGGGAACGAACCATACCGGCCTGTTGTTTGCTCCTGAACGGCGCCTTCTCTTTGTTGGCAAAGATGACGGCACCTTAACCTGGTTAGATCCGTTGCAGCCCCATACGAGAAAAAGCCACACACTGGTGCCGAAAGCGACAATTTACTTGGCTAACTTTGGGCGGAAAGGTAATGATTTGCTGGTTCTGGCCACACACCACCCGAGTTCTTTTTCGGCGGAGAACTGGAAAACCCGGTGTATTCTCTGGTCTGTCGAAGATGAAAAGGAAATCGTGTCCTGGGATATTCCCGCCAACCAGCAATGTGCTGCCCTATCGCCTGACGGAGAACTGGTCGTGACCGGTCACTACGATGGCACGCTGAGGTTCTGGCCGATCGACGACACAGGCAACTCAAAGGCCATCAGCCTTCGAGATTATGTACGGGGCGTGGCATTCTCCCCAAGGGATGACGGGCTACTTGTAACAGTAACCGAGTACGGCAGGATAGAGTTGTGGGACGTGGCAACGCGGACATCACGCGGGATTCTGCATGGCAATATGAAGGCCGTTTTCGAAGTGCAGTTCTCCCCCGATGGCACCCGTTTAGCCACAGCCGGGTCGGCAGGTGAATCGGTCAAACTCTGGGACCTGGCTACCAGGCAGGAGGTGGCGACTTTGATTGCACCAGGTTACTCATTCGGGGAAGTCAAGTTTTCACCCGATGGAAATGCGATCTTGGCCCCAAGTATTGACGGAACGTTATTCATGTGGCGAGTCCCGTCGAGGGAGTATATCACCCGCTACGAACGATCACACGCCAAATCCCGGTAGAGGGAGAAGCAAGGCATTGATGCCGTGGCTTTCTCACCCGCCCCGGAAGGCGCCCTGGTGGCCTTCTGCGCGGGACAAAGACTCTCCCTGATGCGAATGGGCACCAGTGAGCGAGAAACCGTGTCTGTCGGCTCGGTCTGGTCCTGGTCATTCTCGCGGGACGGCAGGACTCTCGCCTGCGGCCAGGAGCATGGGGAGAGGGTTGAACTCTATGAGATCCCCTCGCTGACCCACGTCGGTACTCTGGAGGGCAGTCGCGGACCCGTGCCCAATGTCAGCTTTTCATCAGATGACCAAACGCTCGCCATTCCTTGCTGGGGAGGTTTCGTGCAACTGTGGAATCGCAAGGTGAACGCCGAGGTCGGCCGGCTACCGCTGCCAACCGACTGGATGATTTCGGCCCAGTTCTCCCCTGACGGAAATACGCTCGCGGTTTCCGGATTGGGCACTGGCGTTCATCTCTTCCACGCGCCCACGTTCGAAGAGATTTCGCTCTTGGTCGAGTCGGAGCGCTGACGAGTAAGCGCCAAATGATCGGCACAGACCAATAACTCAGGGCGCCAGCCGACAGGTCTGCCACTGACCCTTCTCGTCTTTTTCGTACAAGAAGCGATCGTTGAGCCGGTGCGCCCTGCCCTGCCAAAACACGAAGGACCGGGGGATCAACCGATAGCCTCCCCAGTGAGGCGGGCGGGGGACATTGCCGGGGGTG
>JADFHU010000636.1 GCA_022567055.1 Planctomycetota bacterium | reverse complement strand
CACTCGCCAAACTCCGCACCATCGAGATCTGGATCGAGCATGCCCATCCGCAGTTGCAGTATCATCCCAACCTCAAGTGGCTGACTGAGCGCAGCCATGACCCTGCGCTGGCCAAGAAAGTACACATCACCCATGCCAAGCAACTCCTGTCTCGTCAGCAGATGCTCAAACATCCCGCCGTGATTCTCCATGAATTATCCCACGGGTATCACGATCAGCACCTAAGCTTCAACCATCAGCCGATCATAGACGCCTACGACAAGGCCATGGCTGCCGGCATCTACGAAAAAGTCCTGTTATACAACGGCAGACAAGTTCGCCACTACGGAGCGACTGACCACAAGGAATACTTTGCCGAGGGGACCGAGGCCTTTTTCTACCGCAACGACTTCTACCCGTTTGTGGCAGCAGAGTTGCAACAGCACGACCCGGTCTTCTACAACCTACTGGTCGAAATCTGGGGACCGTTGAAGTGATGTGGTCAGATGGGTCTAAGGACGCGAGTGCCTCGGCGTTACGACATGCGGCATCTTCCAGTGGATTCGATTGTCCAGATAGCCTCGAGTCTGGAACAGGGGCCCGCTTGAGTCCCTGACGCTGTTGCTCGGTATCAGTCGGACGGGACAGAGATCCTTTATTTCATCGGCCAGGTGCTGCGCCATCTGTTTAGGGAGGGTGATTGCAGGGTCCCATCGCAGCCCCAAGCCTTGAACCGAGAGACTGCCAGTATTGAACGTCACATTGAGGCGAAATCTTTCGGGGACATCCTCTGAGGCGCCCGCAGAATCCATAGACCTCACCGGCCAGTCCTCTAAAGAGGTGTTCGCTTCGACCCAGGCTTTGACATACTCTATAGCCCTTTCCTTGTCTTGCTGAGTTGCACCCTGTCCAAACACCATGGAAACGCGATTAGAGACAAAGGGCCGATTGGATATGCCGCCCGCGAACACCCCAATAAAAACAATCTGCAGGGGAATAAACGCCTTGAAGGCAATTCTTCCCCTTAAAGGCATCTGAACCGGCTTACCCTGGACAAGGGAGGCCAGGCGCCTGTTGGATATCGTACCGGGACCTGGGTTGCCACAATGAAGGCATTCGGGCTGCCATATGAACTTTCGCTTCTGACATCTGTCACACCACGCGGCAATGCCTTTCTGGACCCCCAAGGCCCGAGCCAGTGGGACAAGAATGCCGGTCATCTGCATCAGCGCTAGCCCGAACGCCCGAGGGTCGCCAAAGCCGCTGCACTGAGCCTGCTGAAAGAGCGTTCTACACATCATCACCATTGAAAATGTCAACAGCAAGGGAATAAGCAGCCTAATGTATGACAGAGGGCCAGCCAAAGTAGCAAGCTTTGACATCGTCGAATAGAATAGTATACAAGCGGCTACCAGCATCGCATATTCAATCACATCACCGATCCATGAGAGTGGGACACGGCGTTCAGAGATGTTCATGTCACGAAAAAGAAATGGATTGGTGACACCGGTGTGGCTCACCGGCAGCAGGCGATCCTGTTGGCCCAACTGGATCGGCGCTTCCCAGACATAGTAGGCAATTGCCGCGAGCGGCAGCGGCCACCATAGGGGATAGCTTAAAATGCAGGCTTCAAACCATTCGGATTTACCTGATTGCGTGGTAGTGGACAACCAAACTACCACACAGATCATATAAGGTTTGCTGCGCACGATCCTAAAGACGATCATGAAGGCCAGCAGATAGAGCGGAATTCGTCCTACAACCGACGGGATAGCCGACAGGAGAGGATAGGGCCATGTTGATAGGCAGAGAACGGCAAAGAAGACGGCCAGAGCACCTGCGGCCCAGATAATGCCAAAGGCAATCATGGGCAGCCAGACCCGCTGTCGTATACTCACCGGAAAGGGCAGACGGTTACAGCCTATCTGATACCATAGGAAGAGACTCAAAACGACGCCAAGCCCGAAGGCCACATTGACGCCATCCCAGATGGACTCACGCCGACTGGGTTTAATGTCATTGAGGGCAACAAGAAGGACGATCACGAATTCAATAAACAGGCAGACCCAGATTTTCCGCCGAAAGACATTTAGCAGCAGCCAACTCGAGTTCATCGAATGCCTCCTATCTGGCGACGCTGCCAATTTGTTCGCACTTTCTCAATCAAACAGCAAACCCCGCCCAATAGGATGCCGGCGATGCATAGCTGCGCCCCAAACGCCATCTCACGTTCAGGCCAATAGTTATTGCTCGAATGGGGTGGATAGTCATCCATCAGATTGAGTTTCCAAACAAACCAAGCGCACGCGACTATGAATAGGAGTGCCGCCTTGGCCCAATAAGACCAACCCCGAATCAAGTACACGTGAGCCATTGTTGATGCTACGGCGACGAAGGGCAAAACGAGCATCTCCGGATGAATACGATAGTGAGCGGTGATACCCGCCCCACCTAATTTCAGCGCACACCCCAGTAGGACGACTGCAACGAGCCACAGTCCGCCTAGACTCAGCAGGGCCAGGTGGGCATAGAACGCGATATGTCGATGATGAGGCAGATTAAAATAGTAGAAGGCCGTTGCGCATCGGGTATGGGGGGCACAGACGTGCCAGGTCTGGTAGATCATAAAGCCAGACACTAGAAAAAAGGGCCCGATCACATCATAGACCTGACTGTAACCGACACGGCGGAAAACAAAAAAACCGATCAGGGCGTAAACGGAGCCATAGGCAAAGTCCCAGGCGTGAAGGGACCAGTCCAGGGCCAGAATGCGACGGAATTGCCGTCGCGCGTCATAATAGTCTGTCGTCATGACGCCACCTGCTTGACGTCGCTTGAGGTATTGTAAATGAGAAAGAGTTCCTCCAGGTTGAGGTGTTCAACCCGACATCCCAAGCCCTGCGTGCGTTCTTCCTCAAAATCACTGACGGTCGCCAAGACAATGTCTGACTGTTCTTGATAGGATATGATCTGAAAACGCTTCTCGATGTCCTGGCGCTGGGTCCCCACTGGCAGACACAATCGTTTGACCCTGGTCTTTAGATCCTCTAACAGGGACTGTTGTACGACCCGCCCCTCCTTCACGAAGGCCACATGATCGACCACCCGCTCCACATCGGAGAGGATGTGCGAGGCAATGACAACGGTGATCTCCCGCTGACCGGCCAACTCGAGCAGCAGGTCGAGGAACTTGCGACGCACCGTCACATCGAGCCCCCCTGAAGGCTCATCAAGGATCAAGAGATCGGGCGATTGGGCCACAATCAAGGAGATCAAGAACCAGCGTTTCTGGCCCTTGCTGAGGTGGCCGAACCGTTGGTGAGGCGCTACCTCAGAGGTGTCCAAGAGCTGCCAAACCGCCTTGGGGTCCCATTGAGCAAAATAGGCACCATGGATACGAACGGCCTCCTGTAAGGTCATCCAACTGGGCAACTCCATTTGATCGGCCAAATAACCAATGCGGGCTCGGGTCGCCGGCGCCATCGTGAGGGGATCTTCACCCATGACGCGCACCCGGCCCTGATTGGGGATCAGGGCCCCCATGATCAGATTGAGGGTGGTTGTTTTCCCACAGCCATTCTCGCCCAACAGACCAAAGATGCTTCCCCGGGGAACCTGAAGGTCCAGCCCCGCCACGGCCCGAGAAGCACCAAAATAGCGCACCAATTCGCTCGTCTCGATCACATTCATGGCTTTTTCTCCTTAGGGATCGGCAAGAAATAAGTTGGACAATTTGGGGTCCAAGTGTGCCCCATATTTGGTCGCGCCCGATTGAGCGAAACCACA
>JADFHU010000635.1 GCA_022567055.1 Planctomycetota bacterium | reverse complement strand
TGTGTTCTCGGCGTCACGCTCTCCTTCGCCGCGACAAGATACGTACCAGAGGAAGACGTAAAGACGACCATGAAGGGATATTGCCGGGCACTGGGCGTTAAATGTACTTTCTGCCATGTCAGTGACAAGTCGATCAACATCCACCAGGTAGATGACTATGATATCGACCGGGACCTCGAGACATTAACGCATAAGCGCGTGGCGCGGGCCATGACTGGCATGACAAAGCTGTACAACAAGATGCACGGCACCAACATGACGTGCAATGATTGTCACCAAGGAAAGACCCGTCCCCCCAAGAGTGAAACGCTTGAGTAAGGGACCGCCAAGAGAGAGCCCAGGGTCTTTCCGGCTACTCCATGCCACAGAACTACGCTACCCACACAGGGTCGCAAACACCATCACCTCGATGACTGCAGCTTATCAGCCAACAGCTTCATAAAGTACCCCCCTACCACGGAGCGGGCCCTGAATCCTTCACTCTTGCCGTCTCTGGCGTTGTGCCAGTCGCTGAGGGGGACACGATCGGGCGTTTCGTGGGCGAACTGGTAGACGGAATAACTGAGCTGGCGAAACTCGTCATAGGAATCCGCCATGGCGGCGGTCCACATGATCCAGTCGGATTTGGTGTAGCTGGCCCGACTGTCCAGGGGCTGGCCATACTTGTGCCGTTTTCTAAGAGAGGTGGCGATCTCTTTGTCGCTGACACTCTCGGGGAAGATGTTGAGGTCCAGCACCTTGTCCCACACCAGGTTGTACTTCTGGCTCCAGGTCCCTTTCTTGTCGAATGTGAGGCTGTAGTGATCGCCGTCGGCCGCGGCGTTTTGCCAGTCGGCCGCCATGCTGCGGGCCAGGGCCGCATACTCGGCGGCCACGGCGTCATGCCCTAGCTGGCCGGCGAGGCGGCCGTAACAGGCCAAGGCCAGGATCGCCTTGACGGAGAGATTGGCGTTGTGTGCCAGGGGACCGGCAAAGTCGTCGGTGCATAACTGCTCGCCCGGGTCGAAGCCCTTTTCCTTTAAGTATTTTGCCCATTGTGTCAACTGTACCCAGTGGACCTCGGCGTAATCGGGCACGCCCTCGGCAGCGGCAATGGCGGCGCAGAGGATCAACATGCTGCCCGATGCCTCCACCGGCATGTCGGCCGGGTAGGTCTGGCCGTTGGCCTGGGGATAGGTGCCGACATCATGGGGCGCAAAGGGCTTGGTCCATCGACCACTCTCGCAGTAGACAAAAATAGGTTCGAGCATGCCTTTGACCAGGGTGGGATTGTAGAGCAGAAAGAGCGGCGCCGAGGGATAAGCAACATCCACGGCGCCAATGGAGCCGTTGCTGGAATTATCCTTAGAGAAGAAGAGCGCACGCCCCTCGGGTCCCGCCACGAGTTTGTGGGCGGCGACAGCCTGTCGGTAGGCGAGACTGCAGACGGCCGCGTAGTGCTTGCCCCCCGCCCCTGTAGCGATCTCCTTGAGTTCAGCGTCAAAACGCCGGCTGGCCTCCATGACCTCGGCATAGGTGTTCTCTGCCAGGAGCAGCATCTTGGCCATAGTGATGTTCTCCAAGCGCCTCCACCAGGGGCGGAGCTTCTGGCGAAAAAACTCTATCGAATAGAGATCGTCGTAGCCGATCATCAGGTGTCTGCGGACCACGGGCCTTCGCACCATGCCCAGTTCCATGGCCACGGCCAGGGCAATCGGTGAATAGTTGGCCGGCCTCGGCATGCCGACGTCGTCCGGCATCTTGACGGAGCCGGTTCGCTCGAAGCGGGCCAGTGTGTCCTTGCGGTCGCCGATGCAACTGCGGATGTCCCAGCGGCGCGGGCTGGCGACGTACAGGTACCCCCAGTCGATGCGGACGTCGTCTCCCGTTCTCGCCAGGACCCGTTGCTTTGCGCTGCCCACCTGCATGACGTCCAGGACGCTCGACTGCAGGTGGTCCCAGACGATCCGCTGGTCCGGTTCGTTGAGACACCACTGGGGACCTGCGTCAAAGTAGAGCTGCACATGGTGCCCTGCGTCGTCGCTGGCGAAAACCTCGAAGGAGAGATAGGAGACGGGGCGGGACAGGAGGTCCAGATTGTCCATGAGTAAGGGCGAGGTGAAGGTGACATCGAGTTCCACCGGACCGCAGGAGAACTGGTAATAGGTGTTCGTGGCGTCCACACGAACGGGTCCCTGGCGAACCAGAAGACTCCTGTCCAGGCGCAGTCCCACATCGATGAAGCGGTCCTCTCCTAGGGCTCGACCGGTGACGGCCAGGCAGTTTCCGTCGCGGCGCAGGCTACGTGCCGCTTTCTCGGACAATCGTAGGGTCTCCGTTCGATCCCAACGAGCCAGCCGGGCCGCCAAGATGCCGTTGACGTAGACCTCGACATTGTTGAGTGTGACGGAGCGCTTTCCAGGCTGAGCGAGGTAAACAAAGAGGTCCTTGCCCTGCCTCAGGTCATCGACCTTGAAGGTCCGTCTCAGCCAGATCTGTTCCGTGTCCCACGGGGTCCGAGAACAATCTTCATACTTCCAGGTTCCAAATGGGGCGACGCCCGGCGTCCAGGCCTTGTCATTGAAGGCTGGGGACATCCAGTTGGCCGGGGGCTCCTCCGTCGTATAGAGACATTCGAAGGGTCTATCCTGACCGCTCGGCAAATACTCCTCGTACTGCCCAGGTCCCATAAAGCGATACACCTTACGGTCTACCCGTAGCAATCCGGTCATGGGATGATCCCGGCCCGTCCAATGCCGCGTACTTTGATCGAACAGATTGTCGGCGAAGGACCAGCAACTGATATAGGGATCCATGGTGACCAGGGGGACGGCCGGCGGACGAAAGGGGTCCCCCACCCTGGCCAGCGCAGGAACACAGAGCAATAGCCCATATAGACAGATAAAGACGCTTCGCATCGCCACTATCCTTTCTTAAACAAATACGTACGCTAGGCTCTGCCTGACAACCCCATCTGGCTTCCCCTCGGGCCTGACGATGCGGTTTTCAGACAGAGCCCGCCTGGAGCATCATACCATTTTCGGCCTCTCTGAGTCAACTGACGGAGAGTCGTTTTTGACATTCCTCTCGACCGCACTACAATGGCGCAGCGTATCTGAATCCTTTATAGGAGTGATAATTAATGGGCTTGCTTGGGGATCGGCTGTCAATCCCCTCCCAGTGGAGGCATTGAATGAGTTCACCAACCGAGCAGTCTATCGGAGGCTTGCGCCGTATGCTGACGGCACCGGCGCTGTGGGTATTTGTAGTCGCCATGGTAGCGGCCGGGTGCGTGGGTCGACTCGTCCCGGCGACCTGGACGGTGGAGAAGGTCCTGCTGGATGTTCAGCGGGACGGCGAAACGCCGGATCGTCTCTACTATATTTCAGGCGGCGAAGCGGTGACTCTAGGGGCAACGGTTCCTTTTGAGGAGGCTCTGCTCCACCCGGATCGCATCGAGGAATACAATGCCCAGGGCGGCGCACCCGGTACACTGGAGGAGTTTGCCATCGCGGAGGACTTCGATGAAGATGCCGGCGAAGTCCCGCGGGTGTTTCATCTGGTGGCCAAACGGCATTGGCGTTACTGGTCCATGCTGCCGGCGTTGGCGGCCGTGCTCTTGTGCTGGCTGACCCGCGAGCCCCTGACCTCCCTGTTTGGTGGTATCCTCGTGGGCGCCATGCTGCTGGGACAGTACAACATCACCGAATCCGTCCTGGTCAAGAACCTCGCCACGGTCAATGCCGCCGGTGTCCTGCTGCTCTACCTCTGGTTGCTGGGAGGGTTGATGGGCATC
>JADFHU010000634.1 GCA_022567055.1 Planctomycetota bacterium | reverse complement strand
CGAATCCGGCAAACATCTCTTCATTCTTTCCGGGCAGTCCAACATGCAGGGGCACCGTCCGGAAGAGGCCTTTACGCCTGCCGTGGAAGTGGCACTGGGGAAGGAGTGGGTCATCGTCGTCCAGGATGCGCTCGGAGGTCAGCCCATCCAGCGCTGGTGGAAGGAGTGGACATCACCGCAGGGAGAAACGCCGGAGTCGACGGGTGATCTCTACGATCGCCTGATGGGAAAGGTCAGACCTGCCATTCAGGGGCAGACGCTCCAATCTGTCACCTTCATCTGGATGCAGGGTGAGAGGGATGCCAGGATGCAATGGGCCGCTGTGTATGAGGCCAGTCTCAAAGGGTTGTACGCGCAACTCAGCAGGGATCTCGGTCGTAGCGATGTGAACTTCGTGATCGGGCGTCTCAGCGACTTCGACATGAAGAACGAGCGCTACCCTCACTGGACGAAGATCCGTGAGATCCAGGTAAGGCTGGCCGAATCGGATGCCAGGTTTGCCTGGGTGAACACCGACGATCTCAACGACGGCGTCAACCGTCGGGGCAAGCCGATCAAGAATGACCTGCACTACTCGGCGGAAGGCTACAAGCTGCTGGGCAAGCGATTTGCCAAAAGTTCGCTCAAGCTGATCGAGCAACACTCTGAGTCTCGCTAATTTCACCCTTTTCTTCTGCGCGAGATTCAGTCGCAAGGGTCAAAACGATGAGACCGAGGATTCCCAGACGGGTGATGTGCATAAAGGACACGCCGGGCCTCGAGACGAGGACTGCCCCGTTTGTACCGTTGCTGTTGATCCTCTGCGGGCTCGGCGTCGGCGTCGCGGCAGAGCTGCAACCGTTACGGTACAACCACCCTGGTTTGACCGTTGATCTGGGTGTGGGCCTATGGGCCTGGCCGATTCCCTGCGATGCAGACGGTGATGGTGACTACGACCTCGTCGTTTCCTGCCCCGACCAACCCTCTAACGGCATCTGGTTCTTCGAGAACGAAACCGGCGATACCCGCTCGAACCGGTATCCCATCTTTCGGCCCGCCCGTCACATCAGTAAGACGAGACACTACGTGATGCCGAGCTATACCGCCGACGGACTGCGTGTCCTTACGCCGGGATTCGAGTACCCTGAGTTTTTGGAAGATGGCCTCGAAGAGCGAACCAAGCTCCCGGTCGATACCCGATTCTATCAACCGATCGGAAAGCAGGTGAAGGGCCCGAAAGTCCGACACAGGCAATGGCGCTATTGCGACTACGACGGGGACGGAGCGCTCGATCTCATTGTCGGGATCGAGGACTGGAGCGAGTATGGGTGGGACGATGCCTGGGATGTTGAGGGGAAATGGCAGAACGGGCCGCTGCACGGCTTTGTGTTTCTCTTCCGCAACGAAGGCACCACCGCGAATCCCGCCTATGCTGTACCCGAGCAGTTGACTGCTGCGGGCAGGCCGATAGACGTCTATGGCTGCCCCACACCAAACTTTGAAGATTTCGACGGCGACGGAGATCTCGATCTGCTCTGCGGAGAGTTCATTGACGGATTCACCTATTTCAAGAATGTCGGAACTCGCACTCGCCCCGAGTATGCTCAAGGCCGGTCTTTGCGGCGAGCCGATGGTTCGCGCTTGACGATGGACCTACAGATGATTGTGCCGATCGCCTTCGATTGGGACCGTGATGGTGACTTCGATCTGGTCGTCGGTGACGAAGATGGCCGCGTCGCGCTCATCGAAAACAGGGGCAAGTTGGATGAGAATGGCACGCCGCTCTTCTTAGCCCCGGTCTATTTCCAACAGATCGCCGATTCACTCAAATGCGGCGCCTTGGCCACACCCATCGGGTTCGATTGGGACCACGATGGTGACATCGACATTGTGTCGGGCAATACCGCCGGCTACCTCGAGTTTTTCGAGAACCTGAGCGGTCCCGGTGTCGAGTCTCCAAAATGGGCTGCGCCGATGCGGCTTCCGGCGGGCGGCCGGACGTTCCGGGTGATGGCCGGGCCAAGCGGAAGCATCCAAGGGCCGGCCGAAGCGAAGTGGGGGTATACCACACTGGGCATCGCCGACTGGGATCACGATGGCTTGCCCGACATTCTCGTTAACGGCATCTGGGGTCGCGTCCGGTGGCTGCGCAATGTGGGCACGCTCTCCGCTCCGCGCCTAGCTGCCCCCGAGCCGATAGAAGTTGCATGGCAGGACGAAACACCCAAGCCGGCGTGGACATGGTGGACGCCGCAGGGCAAGGAATTGGTGACGCAGTGGCGCACGACTCCGATGCCCGTCGATTGGAATGACGACGGCCTGGTCGACCTGGTGATGCTGGACCCGGAGGGCTTTCTTGCGCTCTTTCAACGCAGGCGACAGAACGGCAGACTGGTCTTGCTACCCCCGGAACGCGTCTTCTATGGTGAGAACCTCTCCGTCACCGACGGAAAGCACAGGCCAGTTGACCGCACGCCGGGGTTGTTGCGGCTGAACGACAGAACCGCAGGCGCCAGTGGCAGACGAAAGCTATGCGTAGGCGATTGGAACGGTGATGGGCTTCGGGATTTTCTGGCCAATTCGAGCAACGCTAACCTTCTGCTACAGACCGGCAGCGATGCTGGACGTTGGAGTTTTGTCGACCAAGGGCCACTGGTTCGGCAGAACATTCAGGGACACACCACCAGCCCCACCCTGGTCGACTTCAATGCGGACGGCATTCCAGATTTCCTTGGCGGCGCGGAAGACGGCCGGTTCTACTACATGCGGAATCCTCGAAGACAGTGATAGAAAGGTTGTCGGAAGTGAATCAAAGACGAGAGGGTCAATGCATGGCGCAGCTTCGTGATTTCTGCAGCCAGAGGGTCGGGGTTGGGAGCAGCCTGAATCTGTTGATTGTAGCGTGCGCACTGTCCCCGTCCGTGGCCGCAGATCTTGGCACAGTACAAGGCGTCCAGTGGTCTCCTCACGTTGAATGGACTGTCGATAATCCGACCTGGAGCGGCAACGCCTTCGACGTCCGTGCGATGGTCGAATTCACGCACGCCTCCAGCGGTGACACCGTTCGAACCGGGTGTTTTTTTCGGGCGGGAACACCTGGGCCTTCCGGTTCACCGCCACGAGAACGGGAACATGGTCGTTCGTCACCTCCAGCGACGATGACGACCTGGCCGGGCACACCGGTCGAGTGAGGGTCGTGCCCAATCCTCGGGCCGACGCACATGGCTTTCTCAAGAGCTTCGGCCACAAATGGGCCTGGGAGGGAACGGAAAACGTTTTCGTCCCACAGTTGGTGATGTGGGACACCATCGTGGGCGACAACAGCCCGCGGACGTTCCACAACAAACCGGCTCTGGTGGACCGCAAAATCGAACAGTTCATCGTGGGGCACGGTTTCAACGGCTTCCACCTGCCCGTGGTTGGCGGACGATGGTTTGATCTCGACGCCGAAAGCGATCGCGTGGAGTCGAGGATGACGGAGCCGGACCCCCGTACCTTTGAAGCCTTGGAGTTGCTGATCACCAGGACCCACGCGGCCGGTGGCCTGGTTCACATTTGGCCTTGGGGTGACCATCAACGCTCACAGACACCCAAAAGCCTGACCGGCGGGATAGGCGGCGCGATCGACGGGCGTTTACAGCGCTACATTGCCGCGCGACTTGGACCGATTCCAGGGTGGAGCATGGGTTACGGTTTCGATCTGGATGAATGGGTGACGGCCAGTCAGGTGAGGACCTGGCGGGACGGGATGCACGGCCATTTGGGTTGGCACCACTTCTTGGGGGGCCGACACGTGGG
>JADFHU010000055.1 GCA_022567055.1 Planctomycetota bacterium | reverse complement strand
GAATCAGACCCTCCGAGTGATGGCAGTGGCGCTTGGGCTGTGCCTGTGCATGGGTGCCCGGGCCGGGGAACCCGTTCGGGAGCGCCTTGCCACGCCGAGTCCCTCCATTCATCGAGGCCCTCACGGCCAGTCCGCCTTGCCCCATGGCGTGGCGAGGACGTCCTTGGAGCGGTCTTCCCCTTTTTCCGTTTTTCAGCGGACGAGTCTCGCCGCCCCCGGGATTCACCGGGTCCAACGGCTGTGCGGAACTGTGTCTCCACCCCAACGGACAGTTTCTCTACGCTTCAAACCGTGGCCACGACAGCATCGCCATCTACCGCGTCGATGCGGCGCAGGGGACACTGAGTCTCATCGAACATCAGACCACTGCCATCGAGACACCGCGAAATTTCTGTCTGGACCCCACCGGCCGGTATTGCCTCGTTGCCAACCAGAGTGCCGATACGGTTGTCGTTTTCCGAGTCGATGTCCGGTCCGGACAACTCGTTCCCACTGAGCATGCCGTCTCGGTGGGCAGACCCGTCTGTGTGCGTTTTCTCGACACGCCGGATCGCTAGTCTCGATCTGAATTCACCATCCGCCCCAGCACTGGCGGGAGATACCAGCATGAGGAAGATTTCCATGGGGTCCTGGGCGTACACGGCCGGACTCACGCCAGCAAGGCCCATACCCTGGGACGAAGTCGTGGTGAGGGTGAAAGAGCTTGGCTTCGACGGGATAGAACTCGGCGCCCTATCACCACACCCCAATCCGCAGGCAATGCCCGACCCCGAGCAGCGTGACATCTGCAGGGAACGGCTGCAGGCAACGGGCCTAAGGTGGTCCGCGCTGACGCTCCATCTTCACAACGAACATCTCATCGATACCGAAGACACGCGTCCCTACCTGTACCACTTTCGCCAGTACCTTCAGTTCTGCGTCGATCTTGGCATCCCCATTATACGCGTGGACACCGTACAATCTCCGCGCGTGCTGGCCGCGGTCGACTACGAGAGCGCCCGGAAAAGGGTGGGGGAAACTTGGCGCCGTTGTGCGGCCGAGGCGCAGGACAGCGGCGTCATTCTCCTCTGGGAATTCGAACCGGGATTCGCCTTCAACAAACCCACGGATGTGTTTCGCATCATCGAGGCGGTCAAACACGACAACTTCGGCATTCTGTTCGACACCTGTCACGCACACATGGTCGCGGTTCAGGGGGCCCGGCAGTCCGGCACCGTGGAAACGCTGGCCGGGGGAATCCCCGAGTTCGCCCGCAAGCTGCGGGGAACCATACACCATCTCCACCTCATGGATTCTGACGGCACCCTGGATAGAGACCGGGCGTCTACGCGGACGCTCATGGGCGAGGGACTGATCGACTTTGAAGACGTGTTACTCGAACTGGCAAAACATGACATGAGACAGGACTGGTGGACCGTCGACCTCGGCAAGAGGCCGGACGTTTGGCAAGCCACGGAGACCTGCAAGCAGGCAGTCGATGGACTCAACGAGCGCTACGGTTAACTCCCCACCCCTCATCAGGGAAGGCCTATGAGAACCACCTTTCTAGGAACAGGGACCTCCCATGGCGTGCCTGAGATCGGTTGCCGCTGCGCGGTCTGTACCTCGACAAATCCCAAGGATCAGCGTCTGCGCTCCTCCCTCTTGATTGAACAGGGCCCCAGACGCCTCCTCATCGACGCGTCGTCTGATTTTCGACAACAGGCCCTGCGGCATGACATCGATGACCTCAGCGATATCCTGATCACGCACACCCACGCCGACCACATCCTCGGGCTGGACGATACCCGCATCTATTCTCGTCGTTCCAAGAGACCCATCACGCTCTACCTGAATCAAAGATCCGATCGACGTATTCGCCAGCTCTTCGACTACGCCTACGACGACTCGGTTCAACAGGGAGGGGACCTGCCTAAATTCCAGAATCGGATCATTGAGGCGGGACGGCCCTTCTCACTAGGAGACCTGAACATCTCGCCGATCGACCTATTCCATGGAAAGCTGCCCATCCTCGGCTACCGCATCAACGACTTGGCCTATCTGACGGACTGCTCGTCCATTCCCGAGCACAGCTATCAGTACCTGGAAGATCTCCATGTACTGATCCTCGATGCCCTACGAACAAAACCTCACGTCACGCATTTCTGCCTGGAGGAAGCGATTGGCGAGGCCCGCAAGATCGACGCCAGGCAGACCTATTTCATTCATATGGCCCACGCGCTGGACCATGACCAAACCAACCGGCATCTTCCCCCTACGATGCAGTTGGCCCATGACGGCCTGGTTTTAGGCTCTTAAGGGATCGGCCAACCGGCCCCACGGGTCTGCGTCTGGATTCGGCAGAGGTAGCCATCGGCCGTCATGTAGAGGACCGTTCCATCGTTTCCCCAGCCACAGTTGGCGGTTCGCTGTCCCGTACTGATTCGGCCCAAGACGTCGCCTTGCGCGGTCACCACATAAACCCCACCCGGCCCGGTGGCGAAGAGATGACCCTCCTGATCGACCTTCAACCCGTCCGGGGCGCCCGGCAGCGTCCCCATCTTGTCTGAGAAGTCACAGAGCACCCGGCCCACCTCCAAGGTCCCGTCCCGCTTCACGGGATAGGCCATGATGATGGCTCTGGCATCAGACTGCGCCACATAGAGCGTCTTTTCATCGGGAGAGAAGGCAATGCCATTGGGACGAACCAGGTCTTTGGTCAACAGCGTGACAACCCCGGAGCGGGAGACCCGGTAGACGCCGCAAAAGTCCAGTTCCCGTTGTGGATCTTCGAATTTTTTGGGGAGCCCATAGGGCGGATCCGTAAAATAGATCGACCCATCTGATTTGACCGCGGCGTCGTTGGGGCTGTTGAATCGCTTGCCCTGATAGTGATCGGCGATGGTCACCTTGCCGCCGCCGACCGTCAGTCGCGAAAGCCGCCGGTCGCCATGTTCGCAGAAGATCAATTGACCGCTGAGGTCGAGAACAATGCCGTTGCTACCCGGCTCGCCTCCATAGTTGGCGACGCCGGTATACCCCGCCGGCTTCATGAACAGCTCGATGCCTCCTGACTCCGACCACTTCATCACGGAGTTGCGGGGAATGTCAGAAAAAAGTAGATACCCGTCGTTTTCGTCGGATACCCAGACCGGTCCCTCCGACCACTCAAACCCAGAGGCCAGCACCTCGATTTGGGCGTCTTTTGCAATCAGCCGGTCTAAACGCGGGTCGAAGCGCACGATCTCGCCCATCGTCGGGTACGGCGGGCCGTCCTGCGCCGTGAGTGGAGGGTTGGCCACGCCGAAACAGGCCACCAGCAGCCATAGATGAGAGACAGCAGAACGCGACAACTTCATAGAAAAGCCTCCTTTATAGGTAGAATCTTGACGGGCCCTATGGTATCGGGCCCATGCGAGGAGGACAAGCCATTGTTCAAGCGGTGCCGGGACCGACACCCTACCCTTCAGGACCACCATCCTCTTGCTCTGTGTCATTCTCGGACAATTCTAGCCCGCAGTCCCAAGAGGGTCTCCTATCGGACCACGGGTTTGAGGGTCTCTGAACAACGGTGTGCTCGCCTGCTTCAAAATTTAAGATTTTTAAGTTAAAAATCGGCCGATACCCACCATTAAGAGGTGAGTGCTCACATAGTGGTGAGAGGGTTTTCTAAAGTGGAGAGCGCATGACACTGCTTGAGGCGACAGAAAAGGTAGACGAGAGGTACGGGACGTTTGAGAGACACTTTCTCGAATGCCGCAAGGCCCTCTACGCGTTCATCTTTGCACTCACCTCTAATGCGGCCGACACCGAAGACATCTTCCAAGAGGCGAGCGTCATCATGTGGCGCAAGTTCGATCGGTTCAAGCCCGGCACCAACTTTCGAGCCTGGGCCAAACAGATCGCCCGCAATCTGATCATGGACCATCGCAAACGCAAGCGCCGACAAAAGGTCACCGGTCTGGACGACAGTACGGTGGAATTGCTCGCCTTTCGCCACGAGGCGATCCAAAACGAGATCGAAGACCGCTTGGACGCCCTCAAACGCTGCGTGGGAAAACTGAGCTTTCGTGACCACAGTCTGGTAGACCAAGCGTACCAACGCGGTGAACCGGTCAAAAACATCGCGAGGGAGACAGAGGTTTCGGTGCAACGGATCTACAAGCGCTTGGGCGCCATCCAAGGCACGCTCCTACGCTGCGTAAAGAGGACACTATCTGAAAGAGGGCATCAATCATGAGCGATGGACCCAAAACCGCCGAACTCGATACGCTGTTGATGCAACTCGTCAGCGGAGACATCTCGCAGGACGAGGTCAAGAGACTGCAGAATGCCGTCGGGCGAGACTCGGAACACTTGGACTACTGTCGCGATTTCATGATGGTCTCATGTGGGTTAGGGCGACTGCTCCATGAGCAAGACCAGCAGGCATCGGTCTGGCTCAAGGAAACGCTGAAAGGCGAATTGGAAAAACCGGTCACCGTTCGGTCTCGCATCCCTTGGAAACAGGCAGTGACTGCCCTGGCGGCCATGGTGCTTATGGGCCTCGCCGTGACCTATGTCATTGTCAATCGGGGGGGTCGCGCTAAGTCCCATCTGGGCGAGGTGATTAACGGCCTGTCCCTGAAGTGGGCCGACCCGACACTGTCATCCGAGAAGGGTACGGCACTCGGTGCCGAGCCGAGACATCTGATTCAGGGGCTTGCCGAGATCAAGCTGGCAAGTGGCACGCATATCATCGTCCAGGGCCCCAGCCGTTTTTCTCTGGAGAATGACAACCAAATCTATCTGACGTCGGGAACCGTGACCGCCAAGGTCCCAGAGAAAGCGCGTGGCTTTATCCTGCGGACCCAGCAGGCTTCCGTCGTGGACTATGGCACGGAGTTTGGCGTCCTGGTCCGGGCGGACGGGACGCTGGAGACGCATGTCTTCTCGGGAACGGTCCAGGTAAAAGGCGGCGGCGGTTCAGACACGATAACCCTCGACGCGGGCTCATCGGTCGTCCTCACCAAAACAGGCGCGCCTCGGCTGGGCCAGACAGACAACCAGCGTTTCGCGCGCCGCCTACCCTCTCGGCAGACTCGCGCCTGTCCGGGCTCACGCCTGGACCTGGCAGATGTCGTAGGCGGCGGCAATGGATATGGCACGGGCAGGCTAGGCCAGGGGATCGATCCGGCCAGTGGTCGGCCGCTCGCCGGCATCCAGGGAAAACGTCGCCACACCCGTCGAGAGGGCTTTATTCCGCTTGAAGACCACCGCTACATAGATGGCGTATTCGTGCCAACGGGCGCAACGTCGGTGGGACAGTCAGGTGTCGCGGTCAGCTCAACGGGCCTGATGTTTGATCGCGTGCCCACGACCGACGGAAGCTATTATGACGGTATCTTTAACGGGGCGCAGTTCGCCAGCCAAGGGCAGGCAAGGCCAGGGAAACTGAACGGTGAATTCTATGGCACCCCCGAACGCCCGGCACTAAGCCTGCATCCCAACGCCGGCATCACCTTCGATCTTCACGCCATCAACGGCGACAATCCGGGCGTCTTCGCCAAGTCATTCCGGGCCCTGTGCGGCATCTCTGAAACGGCAGGATCAACGCATCGCCAGACGACCGACTTCTGGGTCTTGGTCGATGGTGAGGTGAGCTACCACCATCAGTGCCTGCCCGGCGAATTCAGTACGGGGCTCATCAACGTGCGACTCGATTCCTCCGCCCGGTTCTTGACCCTAATAACCACCTGTGCCGGCGATCCGACCGGGTGTTGGGGCTTCTTTGGGAATCCTACCCTCGAATTCTCGCCCACTGGCCGGTAGTCAGTAATCAGTGATGAAAACGACGGTGAAACGCCGATATTCCTAAAAATCCGGTCAAGCGATCAGGCACTCGGTGTCCTCGTGCACAAAGACAAGGAGGTTTTCACATGGGTACGACCCTTTTGCTAGTGGCAATGATCGCTCCTTCCAGCCCGGGCCAAATCATCAGCGCCCAAAACCACGTCGCCTTCGAGCAGCAGCGCCAGGCAGTGGAGCACTTTCACATCGTCGGCAATCCGGCGGGGCAGTCCAGGCTCGTAGGGAAGTACCCTATCCGGGCTGGGGACCATCAAGCCTCACCCGGCCCAGGCTGTGTCGGAAAACTCGATCTGGCTTCGAGCGGCCCTTTTCCCGCCTGGCCGCATCCGGCTGCATCGACGATAGGACAAACATCGCCTGCTTCGCCGTCTTTGCCAGACGAAAAAATTGCTCGCTCTCGGGCCGACGACGGAGTTTTCCGACAAAGCCTAGGGCAGGCGGGAATGATGTACGACCTTGCCGTTCATCCCAGTGCCGTCGGCCGCGCTAGCGCGCCCCATCCGGCCATGCGGATCCCCTCACCCCTAGCCCACCACCACCGTCCGACCCGGACCCCTCGTGAACACGGTGTCTGGACTGCCCGAGAGAGAAAGCATCAACAAGAAACACGAGCCAAGCCCCCGACACCCGTTAAGCGGCCACAGCCTACGCACGCAGACAGACATCGGGGCCCCGATCAAGGCCCTCAAGCATCCCCGCAGCTCCACCACCGCTCGCCTAGCCGCCACCATCCTAACGGCGCTACCCCGGCCCAGGCCAGGGCACGCATTCGCAACTTGAAAGCGCTTGCCAAGGAGGCCAAACAACGAAACCTTTCTGACATTGCCGCTTGGCTGCAGGCAGAGGCCGAGAGACTCTCGCAACGCGTTCGCACCCTTCAAGAGCGACGCGAGCTTCAGCACGGGCTGCGACAGGAAAGGCATCACCTGACCCAGGAACTCGAACGGGTCCGTCGCATGGAGCAACTCATCAGGGAGATCGGCAAGGCCGAACAGGCGGGAAATCCGCAGCGTGCCAAGACCCTGATGGACAAACTCAGAGGTCTTGCCGAGCGTCGCCATCGGCCGTGACCGGACCCTCTGGAGGGCGCCGTGCATGAACTCGAGGAGCAAGTCGAAACCCTGAGGAAGGACGTGAACAGGCTCAAGAGAGCTGAATAGGAAGCACTCCGACGGGCTCAATAAATGAATCGACGCTCAGCGTCGTCGACCCGCTCCGGGGGGCGGTGGTGGTGGTACCGGAACGAAGGAGACTTCGGTCAGCCACTTTTCGGCGAAGAGGCCGAGATCTCGGTAGTCCATCACACCTGCATTCGGATCGGCGATGTCCACCGCCGCATTCCACGCGGCATCCCCTAACTGGGTCGACCAGGCGTTCGCCAGTTGGGCATAGTCGGCAAAATCGACGTCACAGTCTCCGTCAAAGTCCCCCGCCAGTTCCGCCGTGCAGACCAGCTTGAACACCTCTCCCCCTAAATCGCAGATGTACAGGTTGCCCAGCGCGTCTTCCCCAAAGGAGGAAATGCTCCGGAGAGATCCGCCGATCCCGGTCAACTGGAAACTGCGGTTAGTGAAATCGGTCTTAACGCCATCCTGGTAGCGGAAGGACCATATTTGGTTTGACACAAAATCGGCGAAGAAATAGGTGCCGTGTAACCCCACGATCGGGCCCCGATAGACATAGCCTCCCGTGATGGAAAAGCCGCCATCAGGTGCCCCGCCGTGACCATACTCGTGAATGGGCACGACCAGGCTGGGATCGCGACAGGGCAGCGCAACGGCCGGTCGGTTGCAGCGATTGCCTTCCATAATGCGCCAGCCGTAGTTCTCACCCCCTAGGCTGGCGGCCGGTTGAAAGTGGACCTCCTCGATGGCGTTCTGGCCCACATCGGCAATGTAGAGATCGCCGGTCAGACGATCGAAACTGCATCGCCACGGGTTTCGCAGCCCATAGGCCCAGATTTCATCGTCGCCGGCCATGCCGACGAATGGGTTGTCCGGTGGGATCCCGTAGTTTCGCCGGGCGTCAGCAGGAAAATCATCCACGGACACGTCGACCCGGAGCATTTTGCCCAATCTCTGGTCGGTAATATCCTGGGCACGGTCGCCCGGATCGTTGGCGCTGCCGCCATCACCCGTCGGGATGTAGAGATATCCATCGGGACCAAAACCGAGCCACCCGGCATTGTGATTGCTGAAGGGTTGGTCGTGGGTCATCACCAAGCGGTTACTGGAGGGATCCGCCACGTTGGGATCGGCGGCGGACACCCGGTACTGTCGGATTTCCGTGTCGCTGAAGGATCGCGTCAGGTTCACATAGAAGAGGCCGGATTCCGCATAGTTTGGGTCGAAGGCCATCCCCAGGAGACCCTGCTCATTGCCGGTGGCCAGGCCAACCACCGTGAGGAAGGGGGTCACGTTCAGTGTGCCACTTTGCAGATTGAGAATCCTGATGCGTCCTACGTGTTGCTCCACAATGAAGAGACGCTCGGTATCGCCCCTGGGGCTGGTGGCATAGACCGGTCGGCTCAGCCCTGATGCCACGCGGAGCGCGCCGATGGAAGCGGCACAGGGGACCGCCAGGATGGACAGTGACCACAGCATCCCGGCAATGCCTATCAAACGGATGTGCCCATGTGCGGCAGGGGAAAAAGTCATGCGCGATCCTCCTCGAAAATCAACTCAGTTGAGGGGCCATCATTTCGCCGGCAGCCCGATCATTCCAACAATCAACAACCTTGTCAAGCCCCGGCTCCGGGCCTGCCGTTTATCTGGAACAGGGCCTTGACTTTGTAGCGGTGGCTCACTGACTTAGCTAAGGCTTAATTCTAGCATTCACCCATGGACAAAACAACGATAAAACTCCGTGCCAGCCTGGTCCATAGCGTGGCAATCAACCGTATTGATCAGCCCGGGCCCATGGTTTATAAATAGGGCATGCCTACCCTACGCACTTTTGCACGCAACACGGGTCACGCCTGGCGCCTGCTGCTGGCCCTCTGCCTGGCGACTCACGCAGTCGAGATCACGACGGCCGACCCATGGGCTCAGTGGCGCGGTCCCACGGGCACCGGCGTCGGCCACACGGCAGATCCGCCCCTCCACTGGGACGAGACGAGAAACATTCGTTGGAAGACCGCGATACCCGGCCTGGGCCACTCGACCCCCGTTCTCTGGGGTGATCGCCTCTTTCTGACGACGGCCCTGGCCCATGGGGAAAAACTGCCGGTCCGTCACGAGCATGCCGACGGCGCCCATGACAACTTGGAACCGGAGCAATCCGTCAAATTCATCGCGCTGGCCGTCAACCGGCGGGATGGGGAAATCCTCTGGCAACGCACCCTCCGCGATGAGCAACCTCATGAGGGGTCGCACAACACCGGCAGTTGGGCCTCTCATTCCCCCGTCGCCGATGGAGAGCATCTCTTTGTCTCATTCGGCTCACGGGGTCTCTACTGCCTGGACCACCAGGGCCGGCCCATCTGGGAACGAGACTTGGGCGACATGCAGACCTACCACGAACATGGAGAGGGAAGCTCCCCCGCCCTCTATGGAGACCGCTTGATCGTGAACTGGGACCACCAGGGACAATCCTTTGTGACGGCATTGGATAAGCAGACCGGTCGCACTCTGTGGCGACAGGAGCGGGACGAAATCACCTCCTGGTCCACGCCGCTGATCGTCGAGCACCGGGGGAAGGCCCAGGTCATCATCGCCGCGACCGGGGCGGTGCGCAGCTACGACCTGGTCACGGGAGAGCCGCTCTGGTTCTGCCGCGGACTGTCACGCAATGTCTGCGCCTCACCCGTGGCTGCGGACGGCTGTGTCTATGTGACAAATAACTACGATTGGCCCGCCATGATGGCGATCCGCCTGGACAGGGCCCGAGGTGACATCACCGACAGTGACGCGGTCGTCTGGAGCATAGGAAAATACACACCCTATGTCCCCTCGCCGCTGCTCTATGATGATAGGCTTTACTTCATTCGACAGATGCATCCCTACCTCTCCTGTGTGGACGCCAAGACGGGCAGGTTCATCTGGGAAGCGCAACGCTTGCCCGACGTCCGCATGGTCTTCGCCTCGCCGGTCGGGGCGGCCGGGCGGCTCTACGTGACCGGTCGAAACGGCATTACGCTAGTCATCAGGCATGACGACCCCTTCGAGATCCTAGCGACCAATTCCTTGTCGGATTCTTTCTCAGCTTCCCCGATCCTCGCAGGCCAAGCACTCTACCTCCGCGGCGAACGGTTCCTTTACTGTATCACCCGACAGAAGTAGCGTTTCAGTCACACCCTCCCCCATCACAGAAGGTCAGTTTAGGTAAAATAAGTAATCATGCGAACGCTGACCCCGAAGGCTGTCACGGACTCGGAGACACTCGAACATCGAATCGACGCCTCTCGAATCCACCAGACTTTTCGCCTGCTCCCCAGATTTTTTGAGTTCGCTTCTTGCACGATTTGTGTGTAGTTGCTAACTTAATCTCTTTCAAAACGACTGGACGCCCCAAAAGATCAACAATGGGGCGACCCTACAATTGGGGTATCATAGGGGCTATACGAACACGCATGGCGGCCAAGAAGCAAGAGTACACTGACGACAAGATCAAGACCCTCTCCTCGCTTGAACACATCCGTCTGCGGACCGGCATGTATATTGGCCGGGTCGGCAGCGGCGCCCACTATGACGATGGCGTCTACATCCTCCTAAAAGAGGTCATCGACAATTCGGTCGACGAGTTCATCATGGGTCACGGCAAGAAGATCGACATCGCCATCAAGAACAACGAAGTGGCGGTCCGTGACTATGGACGAGGCATTCCCCTGGGAAAGGTCATCGACTGCGTCTCCAAGATCAATACCGGGGCAAAATACAACGACGATGTCTTTCAATTCAGCGTTGGGCTCAATGGTGTGGGCACCAAGGCCGTCAATGCCCTCTCCTCTCGGTTCCGGGTCTCCAGCAAACGCGAGGGCAAGTTTTCCCAGGCAGAGTTCAAACAGGGAAAACTCGTCAAGAAATCAAAGGGCAAAACCGATGAGGCAGATGGCACCTTCATCAGTTTTGTGCCCGATCCAAGCATTTTCAAAAAGTACACCTTTAACGAAGAACACCTCGAGCGCCGCCTGCGTTTCTACGCCTACCTGAATGCGGGCCTCCGCATCAATTACAATGGAAAGCGTTTTCATTCCGACGGCGGCATCCTCGATCTCATCGAGGACGAGACCTCCTTCGAAAAGCTCTACGAACCGCTGCACTTTCGCGACAAGACCCTGGAGATCGCCTTCACGCACACCAATCGCTTCAGTGAAGAGTACTATTCCTTCGTGAACGGACAGTACACCAACAACGGCGGCACCCACCTGAGTGCGTTTCGCGAAGGCATCCTGCGGGGCGTCAACGATTTCGCCAAGAAGAAGTTTTCCGGCGACGATGTGCGGGAGGGGCTATTGGGCGCCATCTCCATTCGGCTCAAAGATCCCGTCTTCGAGAGTCAGACGAAGAACAAGCTGGGCAATACCGAAATCCGCTCCGACCTGGTCGCCCGGGTGCAGGAGGCCGTCAACAAGCTGCTGCACAGCAACAAATCGCAGGCCGATAAACTCGTCAACAAGATCCTCGAGACGCAGAAGTTCCGCAAGGAGTTGAATGCCGTCAAAAAATTGGCGCGCGAACGCTCCAAAGCCATATCCATTCGCGTCCCACAACTGCGTGACTGCAAGAAGCACTACCTTCGAGCCAAGAAGAAGAATGAAAACAGCATGATCTTCATCACAGAAGGCCAATCCGCCGCCGGCTCCCTGGTGAGTTGCCGCGACGTGAACACCCAGGCGATTTACACCCTCAAGGGCAAACCGCTCAACGTGTGCGACCTGAAGAAAGACGCCCTCTACAAGAACGAGGAAATCTTCAATCTCATGAAGAGTCTCGACGTGGAGGAGAGCATCGACAACCTCCGCTACAACCACGTCGTGCTTGCCACCGACGCCGACGTCGACGGCCTACACATCCGCAATCTGATGATTACTTTTTTCCTCCGCTTTTTCCAGGAGCTGGTGGAGCGGGGCCATCTGAAGATCCTCGAGACGCCCCTCTTCCGCGTGCGCAACAAGAAAGAGACACTCTACTGTTATTCGGCTCAGGAACGGGACATCGCCGTGAAGAAACTGGGTCGCGGGCATGAGATCACGCGTTTCAAGGGCCTGGGTGAGATCTCACCTTCGGAGTTCAAGGCCTTCATCGGACAGTCCATGCGACTCACACCGGTCACGATCGCCGGAGAGCACTCCATCGGCGAGGTCCTCGGCTTCTATATGGGCAAGAACACGCAGCAGCGGCGCAATTACATCATGGACAACCTGGTCATTGAGGAAGAAGTCATGGCATGAGTCCCAAACAACAGACCTTCGATTTTGCCGCCGAGTCAGATACCTCTCCCGCAGAGGGCGAGAAGGCCCAGCAGGGCTCGCGTATGCTGGAGATGATCGAAGGCGTCCTGATGAAAGAAGTCGCTCCCGACGACGCAGAACTCTCTGTTGCTCCCGATCGGCAGGGCGGCGGCAATGGCGATGGGAAGGAGCCCCCCGACCACCACGACCACCTTCCCGTGTACGAGCGGCACGGGCCTCTGACCGATCTCATCGATTACAACTTTCTGCGATACGCCTCCTACGTCATCTGCGAAAGGGCGATTCCCAACCTCGCCGACGGCCTAAAGCCGGTCCAGCGTCGCATCATGCACGCGCTCAAGGAGAAAGACGACGGTCGCTTCATCAAGGTCGCCAACATCGTCGGCCATACCATGCAGTACCATCCCCACGGTGACGCCTCGATTGGCGACGCCCTGGTGACCCTGACCAACAAAGCCTATCTCATCGAAGGCCAGGGCAACTTCGGCAATATCTTCACCGGCGACCGGGCCGCCGCCACCCGCTACATCGAGTGTCGCCTCACCGACCTAGCGCGGGAAGAGCTGTTCAACAAGGACCTCACGGAATTCATCCCCAGCTATGACGGACGCAACAGGGAACCGGTCACCCTCCCCTCGAAACTACCGCTCTTGCTCATGCTCGGGGCCGAAGGCATCGCCGTCGGTCTCTCGACCAGCATTCTACCGCACAACTTCATCGAGCTGCTAGAGGCCCAGATCGAACTGATCCAGGAGAAAAAGAAGTCCCCCATCGACATCGATGTGCTGCCCGACTTTGCCACGGGCGGCATCATGGACGTCAGCGAATACGCCAAAGGGGTGGGTAAGATCAAGGTCCGCGCCCGCATCGAGAAAAAGGGCGCCAACAACCTGCTGATCAAGGCACTGCCGTGCGGGCAAACGACTGAATCGATTATTGCCTCCATCGAAGATGCCGTCAAAAGGAAAAAAGTCCCGGTCCGCTCCATCGACGACTTCACCGCCGAATGCGTCGAGATCAATCTGACCCTATCTCAAGGCGCCACACAGGACAAGGCCATCCACGCCCTCTACGCCTTCACGAAATGCGAGACCTCCCTATCGAGTCGCATCATCGTCATCCACAACCAACGACCGGTCGAAATGAACACCGAGGAGGTCTTGCGTGCGAACACCGCTCAGTTGCTCGATCTTTTGAAACGCGAGTTGGAACTCAAACGCCACACCCTGCTCGAAGCCGTGCACGCGAAGACCTTGATCCAGATCTTCATTGAGAATCGCCTCTACAAGCGCATCGAAAAATGCAAGACGTATCAGGCCGTCACCCAAGCCGTCTTCAAGAGCCTGGAGCGCTACCGTCCCAAACTCACCCGTGACGTGACTCAAGAGGATATCGAGATGCTACTGGCTGTCCGCATCAAGCGTATCTCGCAGTTTGACATCAACAAAAACCGCAAAGACATCGAGGACAACCTCCAAGAGTTGGCGGAGGTCGAGCAGAATCTTGGGGGATTAAAAAGCTACGCCATCCGCTACCTAAAGGCCCTCATCAAGAAATACAAGAAGATCTATCCTCGGCGCACCCAAATCAAGACCTTCGAGGCCCTGGATGTCCGAAAGCTCACCTCCAACGAACTCACCATCAATCTGGATCCCGACAAGGGCTTTCTGGGACACGGGGTCAAAGGCGAAGAACTCGTCAAGTGCTCCTCGCTCGACAAGCTGCCCATCGTCACAAAACGTGGCGC
>JADFHU010000633.1 GCA_022567055.1 Planctomycetota bacterium | reverse complement strand
GACTGCGGAGTTCTTCGGGTGCCATGGACTCTTTGTCGACCTTCAGTCTTGATTCATCCCATGCCTGAATCAGGTAATCAGTATCGGCGACTGGATATGGCCCTAGATTGATCATGCCATTGGGATCCGTTTGTACAAGCGTCCCTCGTTTTGATGTTCCCCAAAAACCAGTGAATTGATTTAGGAGGTCATAAGGCGCCGATGCCAATACACGCGCATTGGGGATGCCAATGCCATTACTGTCGACAACCTGAACATCCAAGGAACAGCCTCGGGCCAATTTAAAGTGTTTGACGACTTGAATATCCTGGGTCAGTTGTATATTTGAATAGTTTAAGCCTCGCCTTTCCGGATCCACATGAGTCGTTGCTTCCACAGCAATCTTACAAGATGTGACGCCATTGGCGTCGGCAAAGGAAAAGGAATAGAAGCCATGAATATCTGTTTGTGTTTCAATACTTGGATAGGTGCTCAGGCGAACCCAGGCGTTCACTATTGCCTCACCTGTTTCAATGTCAGTGACCAATCCGCTGAGGACGCCTTTGGGCTTGAAGACATAGGGTTCCAAAGGGGCGGAGGGTGATTCCGTGTTAGGTGATAGGGAAGGCGACTCAGACTCAGAAGAGGCCGGCTGGCCTATCACCGGGGCTGTGGTCGGTTGTCTCTCAATGGAAGGCAGGTCCAACCCATCCTCGGATACATTATCTGTTTTTGAGGCTGCTATTTGGGACTGTGGTGATAGATGCTCGATAGCGGTGTTTGCACGATGTCGATGGACGGCCAAACTGCCCACAACGATGGTGAGCCCGGCGACTATTATCAGGCTCAGCTTTCCAGCGGTGCCTAGAGAGAGTCCTCCGATGGATAAGCCATGGCCAGACAGGTGTGATGAAGCGACCGCCGTGGCATTATCGATACTCAAGGCAGTCACTGAGGCCATGACTACCCTGGTAAAGGTTTGGCCTGGTCGCGTTAGAGTTAAAGTCTCCTCCACAATGGAGTGTAGTCTGCCACGCAAGATCTGACGACCGCGTGAAATGCGGGTCCGAGTGGCTCCTTCTGAAATATCTAGTTGTTGCGCGACCTGTCGCGTCGAGTGTTGCCCACGATAGTAAAGCACCAGGGCCTCACGCAGCTCTATGGGCAACTGGGATAGGGCTTGGCTTACCAATGCTTCATGTTCCTGTCGAATGGTCTTCTCTTCGGGATTGGATTCGATACCTGCTGTGGCCTCAACATTTTCCAGTGGTTCGGCTCCAGCCACGACATCTCTTTTTCGGCTTCGATACCAATTTTGGACGGTCGTCTGGGCAATGCGACATAGCCAAGAGTGAAACTTGGCAAGGTCTTCGAGTTGATGAAGGTTTCTCCAGGCCTTGATGAATACTTCCTGGGCCAGTTCCTCACTGTCCGCACGATTGCCCGTCCGGCTGTAGGTGATTGCACACACGAGGGGTTGGTAGTGCTGGACAATGTGTTCGAAGGCCTTTTCATTGCCCTTGAGGCAGGCCCTTAACCACCTTATTTCACTGGGTTTGCGTTTAAACAAAGTCAAGCTCCCGTTTTTCTGTTTCTAGTGCCTTAGTATCAGAGACACCAACTGTATTGAAGTGTTACCGGATTCTTTACGGATCTGGCAGCTCTTTTTCTGTGGGGAAGAGTGATCCCTGCAAAAAAGCTGACGTGCGCTTAGAGCTGATTTTGCCTCCGCCTCAAAAAACATCGCTAAGCATGCTTGCAAGGGGGTCAAGACACATTAAGTGCCTTAATTATAAGGAGATGTCGTGTTCCGAGCGCAGTACACAACAAACGAACCCGCATGGGCCGCGAAGGCATCTGGGCTCTCGTGAAGAGTCCGTGGGTTAGGAATGGGGAACAAAAGTCGTCTTGATGACTTCACGTATTCTGACCCTTCAGCCCCCTCAAGGAGCCTGTCGGAGAATTCCGTCGTCGGCCCGAGAGCGAGCAATTTTTTCGCCTGGCAAAGCTTGTCCCGAGCGCCAGCATGGGGAACTCGAAGCAGGCGATGTTTGTTTTATCGTCGATGCAGCCGGATGTAGCCAGGCGGAAAAAGGGCCGCTCGAAGCCAGATTGAATTCTCCGACAGGCTCCTACAAGCCAACGGTCAGTCTCTCTTCTGTCCCAGCAGCCAGGCGATGGATTCGGGCTCATCGTAGGCCTGCTCCCACGAATTGTGGCCTACGCCGGGGTACTCGGTGTACTTGATGTCCCCACCTGCCTGTTTGACTGCTTCGACCATCACACGGCTGCGTTCGACAGGCACGACGCTGTCGGCATCGCCGTGAAAGGCCCAGATGGGTATCTTGCTCAGCTTGTCGGCGTCTTCCACGCTGCCGCCACCACAGATTGGCATGAGTGCCGCGAAGGTGTCGGCATGTTGGGCGCCGTAGCTCCAGGTGCCGTAGCCGCCCATGGAGAGCCCTGTCAAGGTAATGCGGTCCTCGTCGATGTTGTATTGGGCCAGGGTCTTCTTGAGCGCCAGATCGATGTGCGTGCCCGAGCCCTGACGGGCTTCGCGTCCCTCTCGTGCCGGGCGTGCGGCCCAGCCAATGTTCTTGGGACACTGGGGCATGAGGACCACACAGGGGAACCGCTCGGGATGCCAACGCATGGGCTTGCCGATACCCACGGCGGTTTGGCTCCAGCCTTCGTCGCCGCGCTCGCCTGCGCCATGCAGGAACACAATGAGCGGCCACTCCCGGCCGGGAGTGTAACCGTCCGGCACGTACACAACGTAGCCACGTGTCTCGCCGTCCAAATCCATCGTCTTGCGAATGAAGCCGGTGGCCGGTCCATCGGATTTCATTCCGGTGCAGCCCTGGCCCAGAAAAGCCACCATTGACAGAATCAATGTCATGTTACGCATGAGCGTCTCCTTCAGTGTGATTCGTGAAAAACCAAACTTGGCATCTCTGAGTTTGCCAGATGCTATACAATAGGTTCCTCCAATAGAGATGCCCTCTGGCGGTTGCGAATAAACCGACTCAAGAACCATATCGGCGAACTAATCGCCAGAAACACCAATGGAATCAGCGTAAAGACCAGGGGCAGTGTCATCCAGTCAACATCTGACGGTTTCTGAACAAGCACGAAAACTAGCCAAACAAGAAGGAATCCCCAAGCTAGGCCAGCGGAAGATCCTATCAAGGAGGCGAACCTGATATTTCTAAATGCAGTAATGATGCATGCAACCGGCAGTATTGCGGCCACGCTGGCGATTAGCACAGCGTAATTCTGTTCGGGAACCAAAAAGGTTAGGACAACTAGCACGATAGCAACAATTCCAGAGAAGACAGCACTTATCAGACAAGATGGTCTCAACGCGCTGCGGGTACTCCGAGAGCGCTTCCCATCAACTGTGCTGACATCCTTCGGATCAAATGGTTGCCCACACTCGGAACATTGCTTAGATTCAAGACTATTGAGAGCGTGTTTACAATTCGAACAATACATTGGCTATTTCCTTACTTTAGATTACCGATACATCACGCACCTGATCAGGAGCAACGGGTCAGTGGCGTCTCTCTGGAGCCAGATTCGCTAGCATTATTTTACTTTGGATTTAGCCGATACTTCATACATGACAGTGCCTTCTGATGTGTAGAATATAGCAGTTACCACCTTGCCGTCTTTGAAGACACCCTCTGATTTGACGTTTCCGTTGGGCCAATATCCAATAATAGTGCCAGTATCAGGCCTCACTTCCTTTGGAAATAATGGGACCTGAATACTGCTGGATTCTGCAGTCATTTCATATATCATGGTACCATTTG
>JADFHU010000632.1 GCA_022567055.1 Planctomycetota bacterium | reverse complement strand
GATGGCCTGCCAGTGGTGGACGACAGGCCGAGGGTCTTTGCCGACTAGATAATGGGTGACTTCCAGGGCGCCGGCGGCGCAGGCCTTGGCATCGTCCTTGAGCATTTCGCCCCATCCGGTGATGCCCGCGTCGGTCGAGATTTTGACGAAGACCCAGGAGTTTTTGAGAACGAAGGTCTCGATTCTGGTGACCTTAATAGGGTCGTTGGGACGGATGGCGGCCGTAGCGCTGTGGATGCCGGCGAAAGCATCCAGGCCTAAAAGGGTGGCGGAACCGGAGAGCATGAATTTTAGGCACGAGCGTCGGTCGTATCGAGTCTGGGTCATGAGGAAGTCCCTTTTGGTGAACTCATAGTCATCGGCTTTTTCACGATCAGCGCAGCTTATTCTCCCAGTGGGTGAGAGTCAAGCAGACGAAGCGCCTCAGGTAATTAGAATTTTGCCTTCATTTAGAGATCAGGAGTTCCGAGATTTCAGCTGGATATTTGGATTTTTTCCATAATTCTTCGGAAAACCTCTTGACACCACGAAAGGCGTCTACTATTATCGGTCTTGGTAAGTAGCGTAAGGACACGGTCCTGGGAAGGATCGGTCTCGGTAAGTAACGTAAGGACATGTTCCTGGGTAGGGTGAGAGGTGGAAGATGGACGAGGGTAGGGGGCCATCGGATTGAAACCTGCCTTGGATCTAATCCAAGGGTAGTTCAGAAATGTAATTCCGGCCGTGTGATGTCCAGCAAGGGCCGTAACCATGGACGAAGGAGCTTGAGGGTCCCCAATCGGTGTCTTTTCGGCTCTTTATAGCGGTCGATAGAGTTCATCTTTGCCGGGCAACGCGAGGGATGGAGAAGGGCGTATTTCTTCTGGATACACTCTGCTGGCGTAGAGTGTCTGTCCAGGCTATGGCTTGTGAAAGGAAGGTGACATGAAAACTTGTGAAAGGTTAAGGTGACATGAACACGTGTGATGTGAACGGGCAGCGGGCATGAAAACTTTTGAAAGGGCAGGAGACATGAAAATGAGACCGAGACACTGGCTTGTTCTACTGGTGGTGATAGGGATGGCATCGGGGCCCGCGTATGCCATGACAGTTGGCGATGCGATCATCGCCATGGCGGATCGCCTGACGGAAGGCCAGTCGTCTGATGGGAGCTGGCCCTTGGAGAAAGCCTACACGGGGTCCATCATAACGGGTCTTGTTTCCGCAGCGCGGCAAACTGGGCTGGCCCAGCACGACCCAGGTTTCTTGATTTACTTGGATTCGGCGCGACTGGGTGGGTTTTTTCTTGTTGTTAATGCGCAAGGGGCCTATTTTGGTGAGGAAGTGTTCGCCTTAACCGACTTGCATGAAATCACCTACTTTCGCGGGCGCGGGGCGAGGTTTTTCAACCGGGTCAAGGGTGGGACATCGGAGTATATTGCTGGTTTCGTCGATTTCAACCCAGAGCCTTCGTCGTTAGTGCAGGCCCTGGCCTGGTATGTCATCGCTGCCTGGGAGACCGATGCGGCTGACAAGTGGATCTGGCGTCAGGCCCTGATCGATTCTCTGGCCCAGGTGGACGATGAGACGGGGGCTGTCCCCGTGATGGCCCTTGGTGCCGCCACTTGGGGACTGGGCAAGATTGGTGGCCTCGACGATACCTTGGTCGACTCGACAGGGGGGGGAGACCCATGTGGCAGGGTATCACGACCGCCGACCTTCCCTCTCTGTTGATGGACCACCAGGTTCCCCAGGACCAGTTTGACGCAGGGACTTTTTACTGGAGACTTGATCATAGCGACGGCGGAGCGGATGTCATCCCGGCAGGCTACGTTGAGGATGCCGTGTTCAGTACCCTAGGCTTGCTGACTCATCACGATACACTGCTGGCCGATCCTGACCACGATCCAGAGGAGCTGGCCCTCTTGGCGGGTGCATTGCTCGATGCGACCAAGGCCATTCTGGTCAGCCTGCCGGAAGATGGACAGGTCCGTGAACATCTCAACCTGGGCGGTTTACATCTGAATGCCTATGGAGGCGAAATGCTTTACCTCCTGGACCAGTTGAATCTGGATAATGATCTCGAAATCAGCGACCTCGATAGCGAAACCGACTTTGCCGGAATGCGGCAGGATCCCTGACGGTGTCGACGAACGGTGACACGCTGAATGACAAGAATCGCAACTTGGAAAACATTAGAAAGGACATGACTATGATGAGTGCAGAAAACCTTAAAAGGGGGCCGTTCAGCAGCCAACTGCTCCTTCCCAGCTTCATTCTGCTACTGGCCCTGGCGGCCACCCCGAGTGGCGCCCAGGACAGTGCAAAAATAGACCTGCAGTTGCAATCGGTATTCAACCCCTTCACCCTGAAACGTGTGGCTACCAGCAGCCAGCCTGTTTCGCCCAAACGGCTCGCGTTTAACGGAACAGAGCTGCCGGCACTGCGCCTGGTGAAGTCAGCCGCCGCTTCTGCGAGGTCCTCGACCGGAGTCAGAGATTTCAAGATCAGACGGCCCAGGCACAACCAGCGGCGAAGCCAGTCTAGTATCCTTCCTTAGGGAGGGGGTAGGTATTCCCCTAATTATACGCGGTTCCCTTAGATACCCAAGGAAGGCGGGACGTTTAGAGAGAAAAACGACATCTCTCCGAACAACTTGTGCACGGATGGAAAACCATGGTGATGCTGACCAAAAGGTAAGCGAAAAACAGAGCATCATCAGTAGCATCCGTTAGACGAACACAGTGTGAGGTGGGTAAAATGAAGACTCGGAGTGAGGGTCCGCTCCGCCGTCCAGGCGGGCGTTCTGGGAGAGTGCGCGTATGGTCTAGCCTCTTGTCGCTGGTAATGACCGGCATAGTGGGTTGCTCAGACAATGTCAAGCTGCCTACGCCGCAAGAGCTGATTGAGTTCGAGACCTTGGGGCGTAGTGGGCCGGCCGTCGACATCAGTCGCCTCGTCAAGGCTCGCCTAGAGCCCGGACCCTACCGTGTCGTGCCTGGTGAGGTTCTAGAGCTCACCATGCCTTCCATCCTCCAGATCGTCACCGTCGATGAACCCACCATCAAAGAGACCACGCCCTTTATCTGCCGAATTGGTGACAGCGGCATGATTACCCTTCCCGTTGTGGGTGAGCTGGAGGTCGCCAGGCTTTCTCTCGCCGAAATCGAAGCCAAGGTTACCGCCGCCTACCATCCCAAGTACGCAAGGACTCGTCCCTCAGTCCTGGCGAAGGTCCTCGAGCACAAGACATACAAGGTGTCCATCGGTGGCGCGGTCCGCATGCCTGGGATCTATGAACTCACCTGGGACCAAATGTCCATGGTATCGCTGCTGATGCAAGCGCAGGGCCTCGATGCGGGTCTCTTGGGTGAGGGAGCTGCGGTCATCAGAATCGACAGAACGCAACACGCCCCAATGGGCCTGCTCGGCCGTACTACGAACATGAGAATAACGGGCAGTCATTCCGGATCGAGACATGCCTCCCAGAGCCTCTCGCACACTCCACAACTCACCTTCCGGCCGGACCGAAAGAACAGCACCACGGGCATACTGACTATTCGCCGCGAAGGACGAACCGTGGTCAGCGCGCGGCTGAGCATCGAAAGCGTGGGACAGAGGCAACGGCTCTTGCACCAGGCGGTGCAAATTGAGCCTACCCTATCGACGCTGGAGCTGGACGAGCAGATCTCCCTCCTTGCGACTCGGCTGACACAAACAAATGTCGGTGCTACCCGCATGCTGGCCGGCCTGGACGCCGATACAGGCGCATTTGCCTACCCGCTGCCTGAGACCGATCTCACAGCCGGCAATAGCGA
>JADFHU010000631.1 GCA_022567055.1 Planctomycetota bacterium | reverse complement strand
TCCAGTGGCGACCGGGTCGAGAGGCGGTGTCACATGAAATTCTCTTGAGCATGGACCCGGCGGCCGTACAAGACGGCAGTGCCCTAGTCGCGATTGCAAACGAGAACACCTACGCACCGGATCCGCTGATCTACGGCACGACCTACACCTGGCAGGTCAATGAAATCTACGAGGCCGAGGAATACTCAAGCTATCTCGGGGATCCCTGGACCTTTACGACGCCGGAATACGCCGTGATTGACAACTTCGATCAGTATGACAACGACTGCGAACGGATCTTCTTCACTTGGCTGGATGGCTGGGGGCACAACGGGGCCGCGGACTGCGGTATCGCACCCTTCGCCGGCAATGGCACGGGGGCCGTGGTGGGGAATCTCGACGCACCTTTTGCTGAGAAACGAATCGTCAAGTCAGGCAGCGCTCTTTCCCTAACCTATGACAACTCGATGAGCCCCTTCTATTCTGAGGTCGAAAGCGCCGCCTTCGCCTTGCCGTCGGACTGGACGCCAGGCGCGGCCCAAACGCTATCCTTGTCATTCCGAGGCCGGCCGGTCGGCTTCCGAGAAAACACGGACGGGAGTATTACCATGAGCGGCATGGGGGCGGATATTGCCGACACGACTGATGAGGGACACTTTGCGTACCGGGAACTGACCGGCGACGGTACCATCACGGTTCGTCTGGACAGCCTGCAGGACGTCCGCGATTCGACCAAGGCGGGCGTGATGATACGGGAGACCTTGTTTCCCTGGAGCAAAAATGTCTACCTGTCCGGCACCCCGCGCAACCTGACTCAGTTCCAGTATCGCGGGGCCACGGCGGGAAACACGGTCGAGATTGCCTCGTCAGAGAATGCCACGCCCTTGCCTGTCTGGCTCCGGCTCACGCGTGCGGGCAGGGTTTTCACGGCCCAACGTTCGCAGGATGGCGTGAACTGGGAAAGTATTACAACCGACGAATCGGCCTCCCGAACGACAATTACAATGTGCAATCCCCTGTACGTGGGTCTGGCCGTGACTAGTCACGATATCGAGATTCCGGCAGTGGCCGAATTCTCCCATGTCTCTTTTAGCGGTCAGGTAAGCGATCGTTGGCAGTTGGAGGCCATGACCGTCGAACAAGTTTCGAATGACCCGGAGTCTATCTACCTAGGCATTGCCGACGATCGGGGTGGCATCGCCGTGATAACGCATCCTGATCCGGCGGCGACTCAGATTGCGACCTGGACCGAGTGGCGCATTCCCATGAGTCACTTCGTCGCGGTGGACTTGAGCAACGTGCAGAAGGTCTTTCTGGGCGTCGGCGATCGGGACAATCCGACCTCCGGGGGAAAGGGAAAGTTGTACATCGAAGATATCCGTATCGGAACGCCCCTGCCGCTGGCTGAAGACGCGTATCCGAGTCTAGAGTGAAATGAATACGGATATGCTGGACCGAACGGTATCGTTATCGGAGATGACCCGATGAATAGAATCGCTTTTACGCTGATCGAATTGCTGGTCGTTATTGCGGTCATCGCTGTATTGATGGGCGTCCTTGTTCCGGCATTGAGAAGTGCTAGAGAGCAGGCGAATTTCCTTGTTTGCAGGGCAAACCTTAGGTCACACGGGCTGGCCGGAAGCCTGTACATGGCCGAGAACGACCAGCGTTTCCCCAGCGCGCAGACGTGGCTGTATAACATCCCAGGCGAGCCCGTCATTGTCGCCCATCCTTGTCGATGGCATGATCCCAGGGTCGAGGCAGACGGATCGCTATGGCCCTATCTGGGCGATATGGATTGCCACATGTGTCCCACGTTTCATCTGCTATCGCGCAGTATCTGTGCCGATCATCCGGGCCACGATGTGAGGATACCCATCGATCCGCAGTTCAGCTACAGCATGAACCATTTCCTCGGTGAAAATCACCCGGATATGTGGAATAAACCCGCTTTTATACGCAAAATTACCCAGCTCAAGAATCCGGGCGACGTTCTCTTCTTTTCGGAGGAGAATTGCTGGACCATACCCGGTGTCAGCACTCTGCCGTTGAACAACAACATACTGGCGATACGCCAGACTCCGTTTAATAACATCGCGACCTATCACAAGACGAAGGGCAGCGACCTCAACTCGGGAGTGGCCAACGTGGTATTCGTCGATGGGCATGTCGATTCGGCGCTGGCCGAGAATAGCTGGGAAATTGCCTTCCCCAGACGATAACCATGGAACGATCAACATCTCTTCTTTGGACGGTTCAGTTCGGAATGTCCCCCTATATGATTTGCGGGACTTGAAGTGGCATCGCTGCACCTCGGCGGCCCGCCAGGATTGATCCTGTCCGGGCGCTGATCCCTGATTGAGAGGTAGTGATTAGGCAAAGAATGGGAGAGTTAAGAGAAGAAGGCCGGTGAGCATCAGCAGGCAAGCTCAAGACTCACCGACCACGGCCGAACCCGGGCGTCAACTCTGCGCGCCCGAGTGCAGGTTTTTTTATGATACCGCAGAGGAAGAAGCAAGACAAGTAAAGGAGTCGAACCATGTCCAACAAAACAAACCACAGCTTCACGAGGACCCTGATGGTAGGAGCGACCTGCATGGCACTCGTTGGCCTCTGGGCCGTCCTGGCAGTTCCCGGGACTACCCTGGCCAACCAGCCGGATGCAAATGGGAATCATAACCATGGCGATGACGGGGGGAACGTTGTTAAGTCCGACATTCCCGCAATGCTCACATTAGATGATCTATTAGGCGACGGTATTACAAGCGATGGTGGTGTAGGGGGAGGAACTCCATCATACGAGGATGGATTCGAGGCTGTCAGTTGCGTTGTGGGCAGGCGGCGTACTATTTGGACTACGTTGGCAGGTCGCAGTGACCGTAAAATGGAATTGCTTTTGGGTGACCCAGATTATTTGCCTTTTGCAGCGTCCCGCGCTATGGACGGCGATATCAAGGTAGGAGACAACCCATCGGGAGATCCCGTCGCTACCCCACCAGATCCTATGGATCCGGAGGTGTGGGGAGGGGCCACCACCATGCACGAAGTCGAATGTGTGGTCGCTTTGGAACATAATGTGTCGGGTCTTGGGGATATTATTGATGACTCCGTTCGTCGTTACTGCCCTAACGAAGAACCATTCGATACCATGTGTGCGAACACGCGTTTCACATTCTATGACGGGAGGGGTGACCAGTGGAGGATTGCCTTTGGACCCGGTGGCCGACCCATCGCCGCTGATATTACTGATCCACTTGCTGACAAGTTTTGGCCCGGCGAGCAGTACTTCACCAGCCCCGCCGCTCCACCCGTGGTAGTGAAACGCTTGCCTGATGGCGAAGGTGGTATCAAAAAGTGGGAAGTATTTGCAACAGGCAACCCGGCGCCCGGTTTCCTTTGTGATTCCGGGAAAGAGAAAAGTCTCAGGATGTCCAGACGCCGGTTCCCGGCCCCGGCGCCAACCCGGATTTCTCACAAGGCCAAACGCCCCAATGAGGCAGGTCGAGTGAACGGGTTGTATCTGAAAGGCTTTCGCAACGAGCGCGTGTTGAGCAAGCCCCGACAGTGTGTTCCCCACGGGAGTGTGACGGGCGGGTACGGAGACCCGCCCCTACGGGCAAACAGGGCTTTTTCGTCGTAGGGGCGGGGCTAACCCGCATTTCTCACCAACTTGTGAAGCGGGCAATTTTTGGGGGTCGTTTGGAGGATTTTTTCCTCTCTGGCGCTTTGGCGGTGGAACAAGGGCCGGTGGATGGTTGGAACGTACCCGTGAGAGGGCCTTTTTGCCCGTTTTCACCCAACTCCGGACGCACGTCTCCCTCGACTCCC